>NZ_DIPG01000119.1:1113-11951 GCF_002426325.1 Syntrophomonas sp. UBA5494
GGTTCTTCCAGGGCTTTCTTGACCAGGTTGATTCCGGTCATTTCGTCCCCGTCAGCCTGCAGGGCATTGATAACCCCGATGATATTAATCAAAGCGGTGCCTCCGCCTGAAACAATGCCTTCTTCAACAGCGGNNCCTTGGTGGCTGCCAGGGCGTCTTCAATACGGTGCTTCTTTTCTTTCAGTTCGGTCTCAGTGGCAGCGCCTACCTGAATGACCGCAACACCGCCGGACAGTTTGGCCATGCGTTCTTGCAGTTTTTCTTTGTCGTATTCGGATTCGGTCTCTTCAGCCTGTTTCTTGATTACCGCGATGCGGCCTTTAACGGCTTCTTCAGAGCCAGCGCCGTCGACTATGATGGTTTCATTGCGGTTTACTACCACCTGGCGGGCTTTACCCAGCATATCCAGGGTTACGTTCTCCATTTTAACGCCGATGTCTTCAGATACCATCTGGCCATTGGTCAGAATAGCGATATCTTCAAGCATGGCTTTTCTTCTGTCACCGAAGGCCGGTGCTTTAACCGCCACACAATTGAAGGTGCCACGCAATTTGTTGACTACCAGGGTGGGCAGAGCTTCACCGTCTACATCCTCGGCTATAATCAGCAGAGGTTTGCCGGTCTGTACAACCTTTTCCAGGACGGGGAGAATCTCGTTAATTGAGGAGACCTTTTTATCGCTGATCAGAATATAGGGATCCTCGAGAACTGCTTCCATCTTTTCAGTATTGGTAACCATGTAAGGGGAGATATAGCCGCGGTCAAAACTCATGCCTTCCACGACTTCCAGGGTGGTGCCAACTGACTGGGATTCCTCTACAGTGATAACCCCGTCTCTACCCACTTTATCCATCGCATCAGCGATCAATGCACCGATTTCAGGATCATCGGCGGAAATAGCCGCTACTTGTGCAATGGCCTCTTTGGAATCTACGATTCTGCTGATATTTTTTATTTCTTCGGTTCCAGCTTTAACAGCCTTTTCAATTCCATGTCTCATGATCATGGGATTGGCTCCGGCTGCCACGTTTTTTAAACCCTCTTTAATCATAGCCTGTGCCAGTACGGTTGCAGTAGTGGTACCGTCGCCGGCCACATCATTGGTCCGGATGGCGACTTCTTTTACCAGCTGACAGCCCAGGTTTTCCCAAGGGTCTTCCAGATCAATGTCTCTGGCAATGGTGACACCGTCATTGGTGATGGTGGGAGAACCGAATTTGCGATCCAATACTACATTGCGGCCTTTGGGGCCCAGGGTTACTTTAACTGCATTGGCAAGGGTGTCTACTCCCTTTTCCAATGATCTACGCGCATCTTCACTGAATTTAATCTCTTTGGAAGCCATCTATGTATCCTCCTTTTAATCTGTTATTTAAGCCAATTTTGCCAGGACGTCTCTTTCAGATAAGATTAACAGTTCCTCGCCGTCAACCTTGATATCGGTTCCGGCATATTTTGCATAGATGACCTTGTCGCCAACGGCCACATACATCGGGATCCGCTCGCCCTTGTCATTGAGAGCGCCGGGACCTACTGCCAGAACTTCGCCAACCTGCGGTTTGTCCTTAGCAGTGTCGGGAACATAGAGACCGCTCTTGGTTTTTTCTTCAGCGTTTTCCACTACTTTGACTACCAGTTTGTCTGCCAATGGTTGAATTTTCAAAGGTATACCCCCTTTTAAAATGTTGCTTTTATTATTAGCACTCATTCGTAGCGAGTGCTAACACCTAGCTATAATATTAGGCAAGACCGGCCAAGTATTCAAATAGAAAACTAAGCTGATTCTGCCCGATATTATTAATTAGTATTATGTTGCGGGGAATTTCTTTTTATACCTTTAAAAATCATTAAATTTCGTTTGCTAAGCTTCTCCGCATTCCACCGAGGACCCGATCAAAGTATCCAGACCGTGGGGCAAAACTGGCAGGATGGCCTCCAGGGATTCCCTTACCCCGCGTTCACTCCCTGGCAGATTGATGATCAAGGTTTTCCCGCGTATCCCCGCCACCGCTCTGGAAAGGGCTGCCCGGGGAGTTGTCTTCAAACCCGTCCAGCGCATCAGCTCCGGGATGCCCGGTACCATTTTTTCTATAATGCTGCCGGTAGCCTCGGGGGTAACATCCCGAACCGAGAAGCCGGTGCCTCCGGAGGTCAGTAGAAGATCCAGCTTTAGCTGGTCACAAGCGTAAACCAGGGTCTCCTCTATAGTGGGCTTGTCATCAGGTATGAGCTTATAAAAGGCAACCTGAAAATCTGCCCCCAGCAGTTCGGCAATCTTGGCGCCGCTGCGATCCTCGCGCTCTCCGCGGGAACCTTTGTCGCTCATAACCACAATTCCGGTCTGATACATTTAAATCACTCCAAACCGCGTCTATGCTTAATCCGGGCGCCTGACATGCCCGCTTTTTCCTCCGCTTTTTTCCAGAAGGCAGATGTTCGATATTTGCATCCATCGGTCAACCGCCTTGCACATATCATAGATGGTTAACGCGGCTATACTCGCAGCCGTAATGGCTTCCATCTCCACTCCGGTTTTGCCGGTCGATCTGACTACGGTCTCTATATGCAGTTCACCCGCTGTATGATCAAAACCGTATTCCACATCTACTGAAGCGAGCATCAAGGGGTGGCACATGGGAATCAGCTGCGGGGTCTGCTTGGCGCCCATAACGGCAGCAACCTGAGCTACCGCCAATACATCTCCCTTGGTAATCGCTCCTGCCTGGATGGCCTGCAGGGTTTCAGGTTTCATTTTAACAACCGCCATAGCCCGGGCTTGACGGGTGCTGTCTTCTTTATTGCTGACATCGACCATACGGGCCCGGCCTGACGAATTGAGGTGGGTGAATTCCACAGTTAACCCCCTATTTGGTACATTTTACGATTGTTTGCTTCGCCCCATCCGGTATCCATATGATGCCGCTCGGGTTTACGGCTGATGGCCTGGGCTAATAACTGGCGCAGCTCTTGCCGGTTGATGCCTTGAAGCAGGGCTGCTTTTAAATCGGTTTCGTGATAATCGTAAAGACAATTTCTGAGTTTGCCTTCGGCAGTCAGCCGTATGCGGTTACACCTGGCGCAAAAATGATTGCTCATGGGGCTGATAAAGCCTATGCCGCCCTGACCGCCCTCCAGATTGAAATGCTCCGCCGGTCCATTGCCGACCTGGGCGACAGGCAACAAATGATAATGTTTATTCAAAATGGCTTTAACTTCTTTAACAGTGAGTACTTTGCTTTCATCCCAAAACAGCAGATCCCCCACCGGCATAAACTCTATAAAACGAATCTGCAGGGGAAAGCGATGGGCCAGATCAGCAAATTTCAATATTTCATCATCATTAAAACCTTTTATTATAACGGTATTTAACTTCACCGGATGCATGCCGGCTTCCATGGCTGCCAGTATGCCCTTCCAGGCATCCTCCAGGCAGCCGCCGCGGGTAATATAGTCGTATTTCTCAGCTGACAGGCTGTCCAGGCTGAAGTTGACCCTCTTTAACCCCCCGGCCCGCAAGGCTTTGACCATCCTGGCAAAAAGTGTACCGTTAGTGGTCAGGGTAACTTCCTCAATGCCAGGTATGCCCGCCAGCTGGCTGACCAATCCGGTGATGTTTCTTCTCACCAAGGGCTCGCCACCGGTAAGCCTGATTTTACTTATGCCTAAATCACTGGCAGCCTCGGCAATGGCTATAATATCCTCAAATGATAATATCTTGTCATGTTCCAGCTTGTTTATGCCTGATTCCGGCATGCAATAACGACACCGCAAATTGCAGCGATCGGTTACCGACATTCGCATATAGCTTATCGTACGTCCATAGTTGTCACGCAAAAAAGACCCCCCTCCCCTGGGCCAGTCTTATACCATGCTTAGAAGCATCCTAATTCGCAAGCAGAGATTTTGATTCCGGCTTGATCGCATAAGGCCCCCATCCGGGACAGCTCCATCTTAAGTCCGGCAGCTAATTCTCTAGCCTCGGCACAACTGATGCGTTTACCGGGAAACTTGTCCAGCAACAGCTGAATGATTTCCTCATCTCTCATTCCCATTCCCCCCTTACACTACCCCCGGTTAGGAAGGTTTATTGCCGCAGTATGATTCATCGGCAGTTTTGTGCCTCTTATTATACACCCCTAGACTTATTTCTACAAATGAGGCGAGTTTTCGCAGGCTGATCCATAAATACGAAACAATTTTTCTACCCCAGTCGAAAATATGGACAGCGGCGGCCATGCCTCCGCTGTCACTTTCCTGAATAATCAAAAATACCGCTCGTCGATCATCAGTTCGGATCGTTCGGTAACTATCCATTTAACCGGGCAATCCGCCGCTTGAGGAAAAGCCGAAACAATGACCTGAAACTCGTAACAAACCCCGCAGGTGAAGGCATACTTCCTGAGCCGCGGTAAAAAACGGTCATAATATCCCTTTCCATAGCCAATCCGATAGCCTTGATAATCAAAGGCCACACCAGGCACCAGTACGGCATCAATTCGTTCTGGGGCAAAGGGTGGTCCCACCGGTTCCAAAATGCCATACCGGCTTTTCTGCAGCCCGGCCGGGTCCGAAAAGTGGATGGCGTGGATTTCTGACCCGTCTACCCGGGGAAGAAGCAGCATCTTGTCCTCCTGGTGCAGCTGCTCGAAAAGCGGCCCGAGATCCACCTCGTTGCGGATGCTCATATAGCCCATGATGACCCGGGCATCCTGGAGGGGTTTTAGCTCCAGGAGTTTGTGAACGATCTCTTCACTGAACAGCTGCACCTCCGCAGGCGCTAGCTGTTCGCGCTGCTGCAACATCTCCCGCCTCGTTTCCGGCTTGCCCGGCATTATTCTGTTTGCCGGCATCAGCGCCTCCTATTTCTGGACACGTAGACTGCACCGTCATACTGCCTCTTCCGCCAGTAGTAAAGGCCCAAACCAACTGCCAGCAATCCCAGGGTATAAATCTGCCCCAGTGTAAACGGACCTATATAAATGACACTGTAACGGAAGAATTCAATCATAAATCGATAGACGCCGTAACCCAGCAGGTATAGTATGAAGACTTGCCCGCTGAAGCTGCGCCGCTCATAGAACCATAACAGGAATGCAAACAAGACCAGGTTTAAAGCAGAACTGAACAGCTGAGTGGGATAACGGCTGAAGCCGTCGATGTAAGGAAAGACCATTCCCAGCGGGCCAGTGGTGATGTTGCCATAACAGCAGCCCCGCAGGAAGCATCCAATCCGCACCAAGGCATATCCAAGGGCCAGGTACGGGCTGAACATATCAGCGATCTTCCAGAATGACAGGCTTTTCTTCCAGATATAAAGCCCAAAAGGAATAATGCCTCCGATAAAGGCACCATACCAGATCATTCCTTCAATGCCACCCGGGCCGATGGCGAATACAATCAAAGGATTGGCCAGGAACCCCGGCCAATCATAAACCAGCACATAAGCCAGCCTGGCCCCTATTAGCCCCCCTAAGACGCACAGGATCACCAGATCCAGAACCAGGTTGCTGTCATAACCCTCGCGGCGGGCGATACGGCTGATGCCCCATACTGCGATGAGCACTGCCAGGGCCAGCATAGCCCCCCATGAGTAAACTGTAAATGAGCCTATTTTAATAAGTATCGGATGCAACTTTTCTTTTCCTCCCTACAGTTATCCACAGGGCCGTTTCGAACCGAATTAAAGGCCCCGGTACTATTCTAGAGTATATCAGATATACCGGGGATTTGGGCTAGTGTTCTTCTATTTTATCAACAGACTTATCCACAATATCCACAGGGATTTTTCACAGGGACAAAAGACCAGGGTAAGCATTGAGTTCCAGTGACGCAAAGTCCTGATTCATATACTGGATATAGGCCCGGCCTGCTATCATGGCGGCATTGTCGGTGCACAGGGAAAGCGGTGGATAGACCACCTTAAGCTGTTTTTCTGCGGCTTTCTCCTTTAAAGTACTCCTTAGCAGGGAGTTGGCAGCTACCCCTCCGGCCATGAGTACGGTTTTGACCTGGTATTTTTGCGCCGCACGGATGGTCTTTTCCGCCAGTACCTCCACCAGGGCCTGTTGGAATTCGGCCGCCATATCATTAACATCAGCCAGGCCAAGCTTTTCCAGTTTGCGCCACTGGTTCATAACTGCCGTTTTTAATCCGCTGAAACTGAACTCAAAATCCTCTCTGTCCAGATAGATGCGGGGCAGTTTATTCACACCGGGCGTGCCCTCACGGGCAGCCTTTTCCACCGCAGGCCCCCCCGGATAAGACAGGCCCAGGAAACGGGCTACCTTGTCAAAGGCTTCCCCGGCCGCATCGTCACGGGTTTCCCCAATCAACTGGTAGTCCTGGTGAGAAGGCATATAGACCAGACTGGTATGACCTCCTGAAACCACCAGACACACGCAGGGAAACTCTATCTCCGGGTTTTCCAGGAAATTGGCATAAATATGACCATGAAGGTGATTGATCGCTATAATTGGCTTATTTAATGCATAAGCCAGGGCCTTGGCAAAGCTTAATCCCACCAGGAGGGCTCCAATAAGTCCAGGCCGGTTGGTGACCGCTACGGCGTCGATAGACCGGTAAGCAAGGCCTGCTTTGGCAAAAGCCTCCTCGACCACGGCGGCAATGGTTTCAATATGCTTGCGGGAAGCCACCTCAGGCACCACTCCGCCGAACTTTTGGTGCAGGCTGATCTGCGACTGCACCACATTGGAGAGTATCTCCCGACCGTTTTTTACTATGGCGGCCGCGGTTTCATCGCACGAGGTCTCGATTCCCAATATATATGTTTCTTTCATCATTTATCCTCATCACGGAGATTGAAGCTGTCTCATCATAACAATGGCATCTTCATCGTTGTCCGAGTAATATTGTTTGCGCACTCCGGTGGGGGCAAACCCCTGCCCGCTATACAATTTGAAGGCGGCATCATTGGAAGCCCTCACCTCCAAAAAAATGCGGCTGACCCGCTTTTGCCCGGCGGTGTTGAGCAATGCCTGCAAGACCTTGGTTCCCATTCCCTGGCGGCGGTAGCGGGGCGCCACCGCCACATTGGTGATATGAGCTTCGTCGGCAACCACCCACATACCGCCGTAAGCAGCCACCACGCCCTCATGATCAGCCACCATATAGGTGGCATATCGGTTGCTTAGCTCGTTCTCATAGGATTGCCTGGACCAGGGAAGGGTAAAGGACGCTAACTCTATGAGCATGATTTCGTCCAAATCACGGCCGGTCATCTTGCGGATCAAAAAATCCTGGTTCACTGTGCTCTTACTCCTTTTTCCAAACGATATTCCGCTTCAGACAGGCGTATATACAACGGCTTGACGTTAAGTCCATCTTCAAGCTTTTGTGCATCTGCGGCCCGCCAGGCCAGGCTGCCGAGGGCAGCAGCCCTGGGCAGCATCAGATGCGGGCTAACCGGCAGCAAACGCTCCGCAAAAAAATCAACAAAGTAATCCTGGTAGGGAGGCACTCCATCACCCACCAAAATAACCTTTCCCCGGCCTGTTATCTCAAGCAGGGCATCGATTTCGAGGGCTGCTTTTTGCGGAGAGCAGGCCATCATAGGCAACAGCCCCAGTGGATATCTTTCTTGAACATCATAACAGGAAAAGTATACCTCCTGGCGGCGCGCATCCAGTAAAGCCGCTACCAAAGCATGGCTGCCGGCCAGGTTGTGAGCCAGAACATCCAGGGTTGGTATTGCGGCAATCGGCAGCCCGGTAGCCAGGCTCAAACCTTTGACAGTTGCCATGCCAATGCGCAGGCCGGTAAAAGATCCCGGCCCCGCCGTCACTGCAAGGGCGGTAATCTGTGCCCAATCGCACTGGCTCTCTTTCATGACCCGGTCGATTTGCGGCATTAATATCTCCGAATGATTCCTGCGGAAGTTGATGAATTCCTCCCGGATCACTCTATCCCTGGCGACCAGGGCCACGCCCGCCACCTGGGTGGCGCTGTCAACAGCCAGTATCAACAATCTGTTCCAACTCCTTTATCTTGCGGCAATAGCTTTCCCCTGTCGCTTTAATGCTGACCAGCCGTTCCCGATCATAGTCCTCGTCGGTCAGGCCGATATATATGTGCATGGCTTCAAGCGGTATGGAGTCCGCCCCGATCTCCGGCCACTCAATCAAACATATTCCGTCCTTTTCCAGATAGTCTTCCAATCCCAGGTCGGTCAAATCCCCGCAGCCGAGGCGGTAGAAATCAAAATGATAAATGGGATCCCGGGCAGGATAGATATTCATGAGGGTGAAAGTGGGGCTGGTAACACGCTGCTGATATCCTTTGCCCCGGGCTACTCCCCTCGCCAGAGTGGTCTTGCCTGCGCCCAGGACGCCATGCAGGCAGACCACGTCCCCGCTTTTTAAGACAGAGGCCAGGGTCTTTCCCAGGCCAAGCATATCCTCTTCGGTTTTTACGATGAGTTCCAAATCATGTCACCTCATGATGATTTGCGGTTACCTGTCCGGCAGCTCCCGGTAGGCGTTGCGAATCGCCTTGAAATCCTCCCAGGTAGGCCGTTTATAAGCTTCATTGCGCAACAGTGCGGCCGGATGGAAGGTGGCCATAATACTCCTGCCCTGGCGGGTCAACCAGGTTCCGCGTATTTTGGTTATTCTTACGGCAGGATCAATCACCACCTGACTGGCCATCGAACCCAGACAAACGATTATTGCCGGGTCTAGCAGCCGAATCTGGGCTTCCAGAAAATTACGGCAGTGTTTTACCTCGTCGGGATTGGGCAATCTGTTGCCGGGAGGACGGCATTTAACCACATTGGCGATATAGACCTCACTGCGCTTTAATTCGGCTGCATTCAGTATTTTATCCAGCAACTGCCCGGCCCGGCCTACAAAAGGCAGTCCGGCTGCATCCTCGTCTTTACCCGGCCCCTCTCCGATGAATAAAAGGCGGGCCTGTGAATTGCCGTCGCCAAAAACCACCTGTTGGCATCCTTCCCTTAACCGGCAATTGCTGCATCCAAGCGCCACGGTTTTTAATTCTTGCATAGAATTGACGCCCGGATAACTCTGTTCATAGTTTACTCCGGGAAGAAAAACCTGGGGCGGCACTATCTCTGGCGGCAGCGTAGCTTTCTCTACTGGAGCCGTCTCTTCCTGATCAAATAACCCCGGTTGCTCTGTAGACATTTTCCCCTCTCCCATTGGCTTCTAGTCCATATTTTCCATGTAATTGCCATTATTATTATAATACATGCCGGCTGCCCCGACCAGACCGGCACAGCAAGAGGAGGGCTCAGCAGCTTTGAATTGTGCTCCACCCTCCCCGGTTACTATTTTCTGTTCAGGATCGGCTACTGGCGCAAAACCTGGTATAAGTCGTCGAAGCCGTTGCCGATGCGCCAGAAGGCAATGCCACCCAGACGGTCAGCAGTGGCCACATTGAACTTCTCATTCAGGCTGGCCTGGTTTTCCAACCATATGGTGTGCTGCCGCCCGTTCTCATCAGTGTAATTATAGTAGGGGCTCATGCTGGCTGCATCGAAACCGCCCTTAACCTGATACTTGCTTTGTATCGCGGCCAGCTTGGGTGCAGTGACGGTAACCGCTTTCCCTCCCGCCGTCCAGTTGTATCCATAAGTGGGCAAGCCCAGCAGGATCTTTTCGCGGGGTATATTGGCCATCATATAGTCTTTCACGTCTTTGACCCACCACAACGGAGCCACCGGGCCAGGCGCGCTGTCGGCATAGGAATAGTCGTAGGCCATTACCACTACCCGATCCACAATTTTCCCGATCTCTTTATACTGGTATGCCACCGGCCAGTTCTCTTCACCGGTCCGGGCGAATACCGCCACTGACAGCGTCTTGTCCTGACCTAAAGCAGCCTTTAATTCCCTTAAAAATTGGGTGAAATAAGGGGCATCAGCCGGGGGAATAAACTCAAAATCAATGTTTACCCCGTCATATTTATCCGCCCTGGCTTGCTGATTCAGCTGCTGTATCAAATGCTGGCGATAGCTGTAATTGCGGAGCAGGATATGCAGGGCGTCTTTATCCATCAAGGCCACTCCCAGATGGGTGCGGATACCTTTTTGCCGCGCATATTGCAATACTTTCTGATATTGATCCTGGTACTCATAACTCAGCTCACCCCGGCTGTTGCTTTCAAACCAGCGCAAGGCCACATCGGTGAACAGATCGGCATTCTCGGTAAATTCATCCCAGGGAGTATAATAGTAGTAGGCAAACACCTCGGGCCGGTAGCTAAAGGAAATATTGACTTCCCGCCTGTCACTGTCCCAGCTCACGGTCGCGCCCAGGGTTTCTGCCAAAAAACGCAGCGGAATATAGGTCCTATCCTGGTGTATGAGCGGAGCGGTGTCAAACCTCTTTGTCACCCCATCCACCTTAGCCTCTTGGCTGCCTATGATAAACTCTATATATTTGCCCTTACAATCCAGGGCAACCTTCTGCAGAGCGCCATCCCAATATACAGCGCCTCTCAGGGCGGAATCCTCAACCACGAAGCGAACCGGCACCATGGTGCGCCCCCCGATGAGCAGGGCCCCGGGTTGAAAATGCTTCAATTCACCTTCTATGCGTATCCTTGGATTGGAATCGGCTGTCACCGGGAACACCGGGATACTAAAAATTAACATGGCTATGACTAGCACTATGACTGCTTTTTTCCCCAACATCTACTCAGCCTCCATTATAGCCAGATCTTAATGTTTAGACGATTATCTGCCAGCCCTGGTTCCGCCTTCCCTCTACAGAAGAAAGGCAGAGCGAACGACGGAAGCGAAGAGCAAGACGCTCAATAGGCCCGCGATTGAGTCGTACAAATAGTACGTTGATTGAGCG
>NZ_DIPG01000130.1:0-3061 GCF_002426325.1 Syntrophomonas sp. UBA5494
TTTAGAAATGTCATCTATTTTCCTCTCACCTGGAGATTTGCCGTTGACGAATTTGGCTGGAATTATTCCTTTGACCACCACAACGGCTTAGTTATAAATTCATCTGCCGGCGGCTCTGCTGCCGCCCAGTTGACACTTCCCATTGTAAGCCGCGAGCTGGGAGGCAAAGGCTCATTTACGATGGCCGGGGACTATTTTTATTATGAGGGGGTGGGCGGCAAGATCTATCAGGCTCCAGTATCCAATCCTTCTGCCGGCCGGTTTGTATATCAGCTGCCGCCAAGTGGATTGGGTCATGGTTTTGCTTTGTCATCGCTGCAAACCGACAACGGTCGAGCCGTTCTAAAATATCATACCGGCGGTGTTACTATGGGCGCCGACCACCTTATCTGGTTGAAGGAGGACGGGACGGCTCAGGAAATTGACAGCGGCTACTCATCCCTGAAGATATACGATGAATATACCCTCCGGGTTGACCACAGGTTTCCGCCTTCTACCAACAACCTGCAGATAAAAAAGAACAATGAAACCGAGTATATAAAGGTAGGCGACCCGGATTATTCCTTTGGCCTGTTTATTTCAGACAATGGCACAACCCGGTCGACGAAAACCAATGATGACTTGTATTTAATCGGCGATGAAATATATGTGCTGGGTTATGAGGGCTATTATGACAACGATCATTCCGCTGCCACCACCGGTATTTACAGAGTCAATATCAATACAAATGAAACTGTGAGATTGTGTCCGGAGGAGGCAGCGAGCTTTAAAATCATTGATGAGATGATATACTTTACCGGCCAGAATCAATTTCTTTACCAAGTTCCTTTAAGCGGCGGAAAAGCGGAGTTGCTGATTGACAAAGCGGTGGGTCTTTATGAGGTCTTGCAGGGAAAAGTATATTATTCACTGGCGGAGGACAGTCAGCTTTTCAGAATCGGCAGCGAATATTCAATCAATCCTGGAGGCCAACTCAATAAGCTTGAGATTCAAAACGGCTATCTGGCGGCAATTTTCGATAAAGACAGTCAGTCGCCCTATAAAATGATGGTTATAAACGGTGCAGGTGAAGTGCTTTATAAAACTGCTGAAAATGTGCTGTTAGTGCGAATTGAAAATGGCAAGATTGTTTTCGTCAAAGATAATTAGGTGATGGCTATTAAACAAAAATTGGATTTAGGCGGCTGTTAAAATAATTATTTTTAGATTCATATTTAAATCACAGTCCGATGAAGTGGGGAGATACCGCTAATAAGCGGTATCGCTGAGAGATTATGAAAAAATTGATTATTATTCCAGCTTATAATGAAGAAAAAAATATAGATTTCGTAGTGGCCGATATTTGCCGGCATGCCCCTGAATTTGATTATGTGATTGTCAATGATTGTTCCAGAGACGGGATCCGCTCTCTATGCCGCCGTCAGGGCTACAATCACATTGATTTGCCGGTCAATTTGGGCATTGGGGGTTGTGTACAGGCCGGCTACCTTTACGCACAGAAGCATGATTATGACATCGCGGTGCAGTTTGACGGCGACGGCCAGCATGATGCCTCTTATCTGAATCCGATGTTTGAGGCGATGATGAAACAAAACAGTGATATGATCATTGGTTCTCGCTTTCTCCACGGTCAGGGTTTTCAGTCTTCAGCCCTGCGCAGAGGCGGCATTAAGTTCCTGTCCTGGCTGATCAAGGTCCTGAACAAAAAGGAGATCAGGGATGTGACTTCGGGTCTGCGGATGGTCAATCGTAAGGTTATCGATGATTTTTGCCAGTATTACCCCAATGATTATCCGGAACCGGAGACGCTTTCGGCCTGCCTGCGCAAGGGTTACCGGGTGGATGAGTTCCCTGTGGAAATGCGCCAGCGTCATGAAGGGCAGTCGTCTATCAATATACCCGGCTCAGTCTATTATATGGTCAAGGTCAGTCTCTCCATACTGATCGACCGTTTCAAAATGTAGGCCTAGGGATATTGGGAAATAGGAGTTTACATCATGAGTATAAGATTACGCATACTGATTCTGCTCATTTGTGCCGCGATTTTGCTTTATTTTGTGGATATGATCAGAAAAGATAAGATAACTTTAAAATATGCGCTGCCGTGGCTGATTTCTTTGATGGGCGTCATGCTCCTGGCGGTTTTCCCCGGTTTCATCAACTGGGTTGCACAGCTGCTCGGGGTGGCAACGCCGGTTAACGCGATTTTTTTTATTGTCATTCTTATGATGCTGATGTTTATTTTCCTGATCTCTCTGATTAGTTCGCGGAATACCCAACGAGTGATCCGGCTGGTACAAGAAGTGGCCTTGCTGAAGAAGGCCTTGGCTGATCAGCAGGAAGACCGGAAAGATGATGAAGAGCATATATGCGGTATTTAGGAGCCAATTGGATAGTCTATATCTTTTGGCTGACGTTTTCGCTTTTTTTGGCGGACCTGTCTTATTATTTTAATATGCGTGCTATGGGAGTGGAACGGGGCTGGGGATATGCGGTGTGTTTTCTGGCCGTTGCCCTGATTTCTCTGCTGCTGGCTATGCTCTCCGGGTCTGGTCGGAGGCTTTTGATTGGCAGGGTCATGCTGTGGGCACTGTTCTCAATCATTGTGACCTTTCTCTTTTTCGCCAAGCCGCTTTTGTATACGGCGGACGGCTTATGGCTGACAGGCGCCCATCTGCCTGTTTTCGGTGTGATGACCGTTTTTGTCGGGATTTATGTCTTGCTCAGCCTGAGTGCGCTGAAGAAACTGAAGATGGACGCGATTCAGCCTCTTGCTCATCCGGATGTGAGGAATCTTTTAGGCCATGTGTTGATTCTGTTTGTTTTTCAGGTCTTGGTTTTCAGCCTGTATATGGCGGCGCTTAATCCGGGGAATATGTCCTATGATACCTTTAATCAGGTCAGCCAGATTGCCGGGGTGGTGCCTTACAATACCTGGCATCCCCTCGGCCACACCCTGTTTATCGGTCTGCTGTTGAAGATTTGGCCTGACATGGCCATAGTGACGATTTTTCAGATTTTGTTCTTTGCTTTTGTGACCTAATTACTTTGTAATGATTAT
>NZ_DIPG01000130.1:3129-5180 GCF_002426325.1 Syntrophomonas sp. UBA5494
TTTTGTTCTTTGCTTTTGTGACCAGCCGGTTTTATGGGACGCTGATTCAGTATCGGGTGCGCTTGCCGCTGGTGTACGCCCTGGCTATGGTGATAACCCTGCTGCCCGGTACCGGCATCAATGTGGTGACCCAATGGAAGGATATCCCTTATACGGCGGCCTTGCTGTGGGGGACAAATATTCTTTTGCTGATGTGTCTATCCACAGACTATTTTTCTAAAAAACGTCACGGGCTGGAGTTTGTGGTGTGTACCTTGGCCATATGTTTGTTCCGGCATAACGGGATCCTGACCTTTGTGCTGATGCTTATATTCGGTCTGGTCTATATTGGCCGCTATCGGGATCACAAAAAGAGTATAAACTTTGGGGTATCAACTGCCCTGATTCTGGTGACGGTTTTTATCGTCAATGTGGTGACGCCTGCGCAGCTCGATGCCAATCCCAATCCGCCGGGTATGAAACTGCGGCCCATTTATCAGGGGCTGGGGGCGGTGTATTTTGCCGGACGTGAAGCCAGCATGAATGAGGGAGCCCGTCAGCTGGTGGAGTCAGTGGCGACGCCGGAGCAGCTCAAGGAGTTTTATAATCCCTATTTTGCAGATACTTATTCCAGCAATATCCCCCGGTTTCTAAATAATTTGTCCGCGGTCGGCACCGGGGCAGCGCTCGCCAGCTATGTCTCCACCCTGAGACAATTTCCTGATATCGTCTTAGGGGATAAATTCAATTTGGCTGTGACCATGTGGTCGGTGACACAGGATCCGTTCAGTTACAATAATAATTATACTACGGCGATAGAGCCGGAAATGCAGTCGGTGTTTGGTGTTCAGCGGCATGAAAATATGCTGACCGACAGCGTCAATACCTATGCTGAGAAGACGACCCATCAGTATCTGGCCAATACATTTTTATGGCGAGCCGGGTTTTGGCTGGCAATTATCTGTATTTTGCTGCTGGCGTTGATTATCGAGAGAGATCGGCGGGTAGTGCTCTATATTCCAGTGGTCGGTAATGCGGCGGTGGTCTTTCTGACCATGCCGGCCCAGGATTATCGGTATCTGTGGTTTATTGCGCTGATCTGTCCGTTTTTGGTTCTTTCGGCGCTGCTTCCATTACCCGAACGGAAGCGGCGCATCGAGGTACTTTAGGAGCAAATCCGATGGAGAGAAGAGAGAAAAGCATGGTAAATTTTATAGCGTACATTTTTTTTACGGTAGGCGGCCTGTTCCTGATGAAGCTAAGCGGGCAGCCCATCGGTTTTATTCTGCAGAATGGCGTGTTTCATCTCGATATTAGCGGCAAGATGGCTTTGGCCCTGGTGATGTATGCCACCAGTTTTCTGATCTGGACAGGGATTGTGGCGAATAGTGAGCTGAGTTTTATCGTGCCGTTTTCATCAGCGATTGTGAGTATACTGTCGGTGCTTTTGGGGCTTTTGGTTTTCCAGGAAGACTTGAATCTGTATAAAATCGTCGGGATCGCTCTGGCCGTCTCCGGGGTGATGTTGATGAATTATCAATAAAAGCAGAGTGCCGGACTGAAAGACCAATGCTATGCTGCCAGGCTGGGGAAAGAAGATTTAAGTGTCCAAGATCCCTGGGGTCTTGCAAGAGAGATTTTGTGACTCCCTACGGGTTTCTATATGCTCCCGGCAAGGCCGGCTGGGTCAATACCTTAAATTAAAGAATGACACCGTGAAGGCATCCGGTATGTTGGGGTGTCATCCCCGTGTTTCATCCGGGTCATCAAGAGCTGCTATTGCAATAAAAGCTTTTAGAATGGACTTGATGGCTTTATCTTTTCTAAAAACCAAACTTAAATAATCAACGTCAAAATAATGTCCCATTGATATAAACCTGAAATCCCTCTGGGCAAAGGCCGGTAGATCGCTAACTATCGTCGCAAAGGAAATCCCCAGACCCATTTCGACGTAAACAGCACTCAGTTCGATATTAGAGGATTCCATGATTACCCGATAGGTTAAACCGCTTTCGTCAAAATACCTCTCCAGCTTTTTGCGGGGAGTTGAACCTTTCGGGGGCAAAATCAAA
>NZ_DIPG01000114.1:0-7016 GCF_002426325.1 Syntrophomonas sp. UBA5494
TTCGGTGTTTCAGGGGTGCGCGATCTGCTGGGGGTATATGATCGGCCGCTGTTAAACAATATGATCAAACCCTGTACAGGATACACCCCTGAAGTGGGGTGTCGCCTGTTTTCACGCGCCGTGGAGGGCGGGGTGGACATTATCAAGGATGACGAATTGATCGCCGACCCTCCCTTCAACCCGCGTCAGCAGAGGATCAAATTATACATGGAGGCAATCCGCCAGCACTATGAAGAGACCGGACACCGGGTTCTATACACTTCCAATATCACCGATGGGGCCCTCAAGGTTTTGGACAACGCCAAGCAGGCCATCGATGCGGGAGCCAACGCCATCATGATCAACTACCTGACGGTGGGAATCTCCGCCTTGCAGGCTTTGGCGGAAAATCCCGAGATCAATGTTCCCATTATGGCCCATCTGGATTTTGCCGGCACTATGTACGAATCCCCGGTGTCAGGCATGAGCTCCTATCTGATACTGGGTAAACTGGCCCGCCTGGCCGGAGCAGATATGGTGGTTTATCCCAGTCCCTTCGGCAAGTTTCCCCTGTTGCGCGAACGTTACCTGCAGATCGGCCATCACCTGGAGAATCCCTGGTGCCATATCAAACCTGTTCTGCCTATGCCCGGCGGAGGGGTGATGCCCAATTGTGTACATGCTATTTACAGGGATCTGGGGCCGGACAGCATTATGGGCTGCGGCGGTGCTATTCACGGCCACCCCATGGGCCCGGTAGCGGGAGCCCGGGCGATGCGGCAGGTGATTGATGCGGCAGTAGCAGGAATCCCTCTGTTTGAGGCAGCCAGGCAGCATCCTGAATTGCAGGCGGCGGTCGATGCCTGGGGTCTCATGGAAGAGGAAGAGGTCGGCATTTTTGATATTAAAGGTTAATGAAGGAGGTATTTTTAATGGCGAAACAATACACCCGGGAACAAGTTAAAGCCCGGCTAAAAGCGGTCACTGATGCAGGCAGGCCTATCATAATTGCCGGCGCCGGCACCGGCATATCAGGAAAATTCGCCGAGCAGGGCGGAGTGGATCTGATCGGGGTTTACAACTCCGGATTATTCCGCATGGATGGCAAAGGCTCTCTGGCCGGGCTGTTGCCTTATGGCGACGCCAACCAGATCGTGATAGATTTAGCCCACCGGGTGTTTCCGGTGATAAAGGAAACCCCCATGATCGCGGGTATTTGCGGAACCGACCCCACCAGGGAAATGCGCCCCTATCTGATGCACCTGCAGCACCTGGGCTTTTCAGCCATCATGAACTTCCCCACCGTAGGCTTAATTGACGGCCGCTTCCGTCAGGAGTTGGAAGACACCGGCATGGGTTACCCGGTGGAGATAGACACATTAAAAATAGGCAAAGAACTGGGCCTTTTCACCCTGGGATATGCTTTTAACGTTGAGGAAGCCCGCCTGGTAGGCCAGGCCGGGCTGGACGTATTGATCTGCCACATGGGGCTGACCGCCGGAGGTTCGATCGGCTCCAAGTATGCCGAGGATAAACTCACCCTGGAAAAATCGGCGAATCTGATAAATGAAATGACCAAAGCGGCCCGGGGCGGGTACCAAGACATCATGATCTTCTCGCATGGCGGACCGATCGCCTATCCTGAAGACACCCGGTACATTTACGAGCACACTGAGTCAATCGGCTTCCTGGGGGCCTCCAGCATAGAGCGCATTCCTATCGAGGTGCCGCTCAAAGAAGCCTGTCAGCAGTTCAAAAATATTCCCATCAAGAAGCATTAGACCGGCAGTGATTTTGGCCTGTCGCCCGTGAGAAGCAGCTGGCCGGGCATCACCAGGTTCGGCAGCCATTTCCGGGCAGAACCGGAAATAGGGGGTAGGTGAGATTGAGGCAGATATGATAATCGCTGTGGATACCACCCTTTCAATAAGTGAATATACTCCGGCCAGAGATGACAGCATTTGCATAGTGATTGATGTCATCAGGGCCAGCAGCACCATAGTAACGCTCCTGGATAAAGGCTGTCACAGGGTATATACTCTGGCCGGGGAAGAACAGACCCGGCAATTGGCTGCCCAGAGGGGTATGCTCACCAGCGGCGAATGGCAGGGGATAAAGCTAAGCGGGTTTGATATGGAAAATTCACCTGCGGAAGTATTGAGCTTTCCCGTACAAGGAAGGGAAGTAGCCTTGTGTACCAGCAATGGCACCCGGGTAATCAACACCGCCAGGGGGTGTTTGGAGCTATTTATTGGATGCCTCCTGAATGCGCGGGCTTGCGTGCAGGCTGCCTTAATAACAGCCCGGGCGGCTCAAAGCGAAATCACGTTGGTATGTGCCGGACAGTATGGGAGGTTTGTACTCGATGACGCTTACTGTGCCGGATATCTCTTGCGGGAGATGGAAGTATTGGCCCGGGAATCAGGCGTGACTCTCAGGCTTTCTGATGCCTCCAAGGCTGCCGGAGCTTTAACCATCGCGTATCCTGACGCCCGGGCGGCTTTCCGGGAATCAGCCAGTGGAAAAAGTCTTCTTGAAATCGGCGGAAAAGATGATTTTGACTTTTGCCTGCAGACCGATACTTCTCCGGTGGTTCCTCATATGAAATTGGAACAGGATTTAATCTGGTTTAGCAACTGGGGAAGTTGACCTTTAACAAAAGGAGAGAAAATATTTGGCGAACAAAGAGATTATTGTAGCGGGGATCCTTGACACCAAAGGGGAGGAAATCAAGTTTTTGGCAGAGCGGGTCAGAGCCGCGGGAGGTAATCCCACCATTCTGGAGCTGAGCGTAGGCCATGAAGTGGGATGGGCCGACATAAGTCTGAGTGATGTGGTAAAAAGGGTCGGCAAGACAAAAGAAGATATCTTTGCTTTAGACCGTAACGCGGCCTCCGATTTGATCGCCGGCGGCGCCATCAAACTAGTCGATGAACTGCGAGAAGCCGGCAAGCTTGACGGCATCATCGCTTATGGGGGTTCAATGGGGGCCAGTATAGCCACCAGGACAATGCAATCGCTTCCCATAGGCGTTCCCAAGATCATGCTCACCACCATGGCTTCGGGGGATGTGTCGCCATATGTCGGCACCCGCGATATCTGCATGATGTACCCCATAGCTGAAGCAGGACTCAACAAGGTTACCCGTCAGGTTATCAATAATGCTGCCGGGGCCATTGTGGGCATGGCGTCGGCTCCTGTTATGAAAGGCATTGAAGAAAAACCGTTGATCGGCTGTATGATGTTCGGTGTCACTACCCCTTGTGTGCTGCGGGCCTCGTCTATTATGGAAAAGGCCGGCTATGATGTTATCATCAATCACGCGGTAGGCAGCGGAGGCCGTTCCATGGAAGAGCTGATCAGGGACGGTTATATAACCGGGGTCCTGGATATCACCACCCATGAAATCGGCGATGAGATGTTGGGAGGAGTGCTGGGGGCCGGTCCCGACCGCATGACTGCTGCCGGGGATCTGGGCATCCCTCAGGTAGTGGCTCCGGGGGGACTGGATTTAATTAATTTCGGGCCCAAGCATACCGTGCCGGAGAGGCTGCTAAAGGAGACCGACCAGCCGGGGCGGGGATTGTATGAACACAATCCTACCGTAACCTGTATCGGGGTATCAATGGACGAGATTTATCGCATAGGCGAACACATGGCTCAAAAACTGAATGCCGCCAAAGGCCCCAGCGTACTGTGTGTGCCCATGCAAGGCTGGGGAGCTTGTGATCTGGCCACACCTGACATCGAACTGGGCTGGGCTGGGCCCGGATCCGGTCCTACCTGGGCCGCTGACATGGAAAACCCGCGCTGGTCGCGGCGCTCGGTTGAATATGTGAAAGCCCTCAAGGCAAAAATCGATCCCAATAAAGAAAATCTCGAAGTCATTCTGGTGGATAAACACATGAATGATCCGGATTTCTCCGACTTAATGGCAGGGCTGCTGTTGGAAATGCTGCAAGGCAGCTGGAGCAAGGGCAACAAATCCGCTTTGCCATATGTGATCCCGTTCTAAGTATATTTCACGAGGAGGCTTGCTATGGCTGTACAATATCTGCGCAATGAGGTGGTGGAGCGGTTGCAGGCCCAATCCCAGGCGGGGCAGCCTCTCTTGATGTTCGGAGCTGGTACGGGGTTGACTGCTAAATGTGCCGACCTGGGCGGAGCTGACCTGGTTGCGGTTTACTCCACAGCCAAATACCGTATGATGGGGCTTCCTACCCTTTTGGCCTGGATGCCCTATGACGATTGTAATGACTGTGTTAAGAAAATGGCGCAGGAAATAATACCGGTAGTAAAAAAAGCTCCCTGTATTGCGGGTATAGGTGCGCACAACCCGGCGCTAAACCTGGAGCAAATCATAGATGAAATGATGCTGTTGGGTTTTTCCGGCATTACCAATGAACCGTTTGCAGGGCTTTATGGAGAGCAGTTTGCCAGGCAATTGGAAGATGCGGGGATCGGCTTTTCCCGCGAAGAAGAGCTGATCAAAACCGCGCGCAGAATGGATGTGTTCACTGTGGCCTGGGCTTTTAATGAAGCGGAAGCCCGGATCATGGCTGAGGCAGGTGCAGACGTAATCGGAGCCATCGTAGGTGTAACCGGCGGGGGGCTGACCGGAGCCAAGGGGGTAATGAATATTGAGACCGCCACCGCGGAAGTGCAAAAAATGTGCCGGGCGGCCCGTTCTATAAACCCCAGGGTTTTCGTATTGACTCACGGCGGGCCATTTGCAGATGTAGATACCGCACAGTACTCTATCGCCAGTACTGACGCCGATGGTTATGCTTCCGGCTCCAGCGGGGAACGGATGCCCACTGAAAACGCAGTGATAGAAATCACCAGGAAATACAAAAACATGTCAATCAAAAGGGCATAAGTTTAGGGAAAGGGGGAAGCGATGCTGAGCAACCGTCCCCCTGGTCCTGCAATGCTATGGTTCAGTTGCCGGTGGGCATATTGGGCATAGTGGTAATGGTTGTCCCTGCGGGAATTTCAAAAAGGCTCTCTGCTTGAGGGCCAATCTGATAATTCTTATACTCGATCACAACCGGACCCTCGGTGGTGGTTTGCTCTATTCTTACCGGCATACCGATATCCTTGCGCAGCCACATCTTAGCGGTGTCGCTACCCTCCGTGGAAGTAACCACCAGACAATCATAACCATCTTTGTTTTCTTCACCGACCACTTTCAGATTAGAAGTATCGCCAGACTCGTTCACCCACTCATTGGGGAGCTCGGCGGAGTCCTGGAGAGTGGTCATTTTCATCGCGGTCTTTTGGTCAGGATTATATAAGTACATTTCTCCCTGGGCATTAGTGATAGTGATCATCTTCATGCCCATAGCCTCCATCTCCATTCTGAGTTTTTCACCGCTGATATACATCTTGCCCTGAGTGTTCAAGGAACTTCCCTGACCGCTCATAGTCATCACCATTTCAAATGACATTTGTTTGGCCTGAAGAGCCGTTTCCATGATGTCTTTCAAGCGGTTGTCGCCGGTCTGCTGGGCCGGGGGTGTCGTTGAGGCGGTCGGTGTTCCGGGATCCTCTTTCTTACTGGAGCAGCCTGCCAAGCTGCCGAGCATCAGGGTCAAAACCAATAAAGCTACAATCCATCTTTTCAATCTACTTGCCCCTTTCTTTTCATAAATTTTCCTCATCTGTATGCAGGGTAACAATTATCAGGTATGCTGTCAAACCCAATTTGAACGCGAAAATAGCCCTGTCCATAATTGAATCTGCACCGGCACCTGGGGGCCGGAGCTATTCTTGAAGAACCCGGCTTTCGATCTGCTGTTTCACTGTTTTTAAAGCATTAACAGCCAGATATGGCTATCTTCAGGACCGGGTACTGATATAAAGAGGTTAATGCTGAATTAATGGGAAGTATAGCGTAAAGACATGAATGAACCGGAGACAGCAAGTCTTTTTATAAGAAAATGTCTTGGTGTCCCCGGTTAAATATTAGAGGATATCCTTAGCGCGGGCGCAGGTTTTCATGTGCCCTTTTTCAATGCCATCACAAAAGGGCATGGCTTGGGATTGGCCGCACCGGCATAAGGCCACCGGTTCCTGGCGGGGTATGGTGTTGCCATGGTCATCGATTAAATCGGCATGGCCGGCAATAATAATCGGACCCTGGGCGAGTATTTGTATACGAGTGTCTGCCATTATATGACCTCCTGCAATTTTGCTATTTGTATCATTTCCATAGCGGCCTTGCCGCATACATGGGACTGCGATCAAAGGCGGCGCTCTAAATATGGGCATTAAAGGCCTTATAAGGGCCAAAAAGGCCAAAAAATAGCCTCAAATCAATATCAGCTGATGAGAAGGCCGATACAACTGGCTTATCCATGTTGGAGCTATTTGTCCAACTAGCTGGAAATAAGTTATATTTAATATAATAATCATGTAAACTCTAACAAAATCGAACATAATCGGCCATTCTCAAGCTTAATTCCAGCAGACCCGGCTGGAAGCGGGGGATCCAAATATGGGGTGAATCCAGTTAACTGGTAGGGCCGCCCACAGCCCGAATCCGTCAGCTAACCTCGTAAGCGTTCAAAGGGGGAGAATGGGGAATTCTATTCCTTCTTAATAATCCTGCGTACTTATCACTTGAAGGACTTTCCCTTTTTCCTGATTTACTTCTTTAATCTATCAGGATCGAATGGTCATCACCCACTAATTGACAAGTCCGGTATGCCTTTGCATACGGGTTAATTTAGTGCACCCTTAAATTCGGACAGAATGAAGGGAGGGATAACAGTGGGTAAAATAGAGGTCCGCAATCTGACCAAAATCTATGGAAATAATGTTGAAAAAGCGCTGCAGATGCTGCGAAATGGCTGCGACAACCAGGAAATACGCGAAAATACCAAACAGGTAGTCGGGGTCAGAGAGGCCACTTTTTCTGTAGAGCAGGGAGAATGTTTCGTGATTATGGGGCTGTCCGGCAGTGGCAAGTCAACCTTGCTGCGCTGCATAAACCGCCTCATCAAGGCAACAGATGGCGAAATTGTGATAGATGG
>NZ_DIPG01000073.1:0-4342 GCF_002426325.1 Syntrophomonas sp. UBA5494
ATCCAATCAGGTGGCGCCTAATTGAGACTTTTGCATAATAGCAAAAATCTAAAGTAACCAGTTGGCCTTCTATGTTGTGTATATTGACGGTAATTCCATTTCCGGGATTTTTTCTAGGTTTTAAGTTTTTAAAACGGTTTTATTGAAGCCTATAATGGGGACCAGGCTATGCCGGTGCTTTCCTGTGAAACTTTTTTGGATCCGATCTGAAAAATTGCAGTAAGGAATTAAAAGCTAAGCCCCTGACCCAGCCGGCAGCTTGATCAAGGGCTTTTTAATACTGTTTGAGATCGCAAACAATTTTTTTCGACTAATCTTCACCATTTATGTCTTCCAGCATGGTAAGGTTCTTGGGGGTTTTACGGAAGAAGTTGGTAGTTGCGGCCGCATAAATTACCCCGATTGCCAGCCAGACAATTCCCACCAATTTCGCTTCCGCGGTCAAATTGTAAAGCAAGATCGTGCAGGTTATCAGGCCTAGTCCGGGTAAAACCAGGAATTTAACCACATTGGCGAATCCCCGGCGTTTGAGCTTTACATAGTAATGCATAATCACCGAAAAGTTTACCATAATAAAGCCGATCAGGGCACCGAAGTTAATGATGGTGATCACGGTTTCCAGTGGCAGGGCGGACCCTGCAATGCCCAGTCCTGCCACCAGCAGAATATTATAGGACGGCACCCGGCGCTTGGCGCTAAGATGGGTAAAGAACTTTTTGGGTATGACTTCATCGCGTCCCATGCCGTAAAGCAATCTGGATACACCTGTCTGGCAGTCCAGCGCATTGGCTAAGGAACCGGCGATCAGCACCACTGTGATAAAGGTGGCCAAAGCCTGTCCGCCGGCTTTCTGGCAGACCTCAAAGAAAGCCGAATCCAGGCTGGTGAAATTTTGAAAATCGGGGAAAATTGATTGGGCAAAATAAGCCTGGATAACAAAGACAAAGGCCATAAAGAAACAGGCGATCAGGGTTGCTTTGGACAAGGTTTTGGCCGGGCTGTGCATCTCTTCCGCCAGGGTGGTCATGGCCTCAAAACCCAGGAAAGAGAAACAGGCGATGGATGTCCCCATTAATATCGCATTCCAGCCAAAGGTTTCCGGGTTATAAAACGGCAGTGTGGTAAATCCCAACCCCACCCCCTGATTTAGCTGGGTAAACGCGCTGACCACAAAGTAGATTACGCCGACGAACATGAATATGACTAGAAACGTATTGACCCGGGTCAGATTCTTAATGCCCAGCAAGTTGATTGCGGTCACGATAGCAACGGTGGCGACAATGATTGCCCAGTAAGGTACGCCGGGGAAAAGGGCTCCGGCGAAAACGCCGATGATGACGTAGTTTAAAACCTGGAATAGGATATAATTGAGCAGCACCGCCCATCCGGTCAGAAACCCCAGATGAGGATTAACCGCCCTCTGGGTATAGGCATAGGCCGAACCCGAAACCGGGAAGGCTCCGGCCATTTGGCCATAGCTCCAGGCAGTAAAGGACATGGGAATTACGGCGATTAGATAGACCAGCGCCATGTGTCCCAGCGAAATATCGGTTACCGATCCATATACCGCCGCCGGCGCTATAGGAAACATCATGCATATGCCGAAGGCCAGCACACCCCATAAACCCAGCTCACGCTTCAATTCCTGCTTGTAGCCCATCTGTTCCAGACTTAAACCCTGATTTCCATTGCTCATCTGCTGGCGCCTCCTCTCGTTACTTTTCCGGATTCTTCCACAGTGACTTCATTTTTTCCCATTCTTCCTCCGACGTAGGGGCGGACAGGCAGCGGGCGCCGGGAAAATCATGATAGGGCCGGGTATATGCGCCTCTTTCAATTAGACGGTTGATATTGGCGCGATACACCTCATCCACCTCGGCATGATGCTTGGGTTCCTGATGCAGCCAGAGGTTTTTCGGATGGATAGGCTGATCATACATGTGCTTAAATAGCTCGGTGCGCAAATCTTTGGTCCAGTTGCTGTTCAGGTTCATTACCCGAAACTGGCGCAAAGCCTCAATATCAATGATGGCTGCCACTACGGTATTGTAATTGGATGGAGAGTAGGACATTATTTCGCCCCGGTAGTCAACGATATGGGAATTGCCTCCGCCAACGTTAAAGGGGTGCTGCATGCCCGGGTGTACGAATACAGGTCCCACATTGGGGCACAGCATATACAAAGCATTGAATTCCGCATGTCCCCGGTTTTGAATCATCCAACTGCCGCCACCTGGATAACCGCTTCCGGTCATAGGCATGGCCTCGCTGGGACGGTAAACTACCTCGGCGCCATTAAAAGCCAGCGCCCGCACTGCTTCCGGGTATTCGCCGTCGCTGCAGCAGATGGTGCCGATATTGCCGATATCATCTGTTTTTAGGACCGGGTAAAAGGCTTCAATGCCATCGCCAAAGAGCTCTACCCAGCGGTCGTAGACATCATGAGGGGTACATGATCTTTCCCGACACCAGATATGGTTTTTGGCTGCCTTGTGGACCACCTTGCCTTCGGGATTAATAATAAAGAGAGTATTAAAGTACCTGTCTTTTATGACTTCAGGCCAGCGGGCTTTGCACTGTACGATGATATAGGTCTGAAACTCCCGCGCCAGCTTGCCCAGGCGTTCGGTTTCCTCGCCTGGAATGTCAATAAAGAGATCGCGTGCTGCCGTTACATGCGGCAAATCGAAAACTTCGTCTGAAAATCCGGTGAGGGCGCCCTCGGCCAGAGCGACAATTTTAACCGGCATATTGATATTTACCGTATCCACCGCTCCACGGATGCAATCCTCAATGATATCCAGGTTCCTGGCTATGTCCTTGCGTTCGGAAATGCCGTATGATACAGTGGACAGGCCGACAGCCATATAAGGAGCGATAGGTTTACGTTCCTGCATTTTTCATACCCCCTGTTAAAAGTAGCTAACCAGTATCCGACTTGTAACCTGGAAAACTTTTTTAATTAGGAACGATCATCTGTGGTGATCGTATCTGCAGCCTGGTAAGACGGGCCTCCTTTCTTTAGGCTAGAATTAAGCATGCTTAAAAATGTCGTAAAAGGTTTCTTCTTATCATAAGTATACTGCATGCGGGAATCCTGGTAAATAAATAGTGTATAATTAGGATTCCTAATTATACACGAGAACATCACCTTTTATGAAAATCGTATATACTATATACTAGAAAAGGGGAGCCATTAAATAGCCTATTCAGGGAGTTGAGTAAATGAATCAACGGCAAGAAACATCAAGAAGCCGGGAAATCGTAAAGGTAATTACCTCGGGAATCCAAAGGGGGACCATAACCCCCGGGGAGCGTTTGCCGTCTCAGGTGGAAATGGCTGAGTTATTCGGGGTGAGCCGAACGGTGATAAGAGAGGCTATCAAAGTCCTGGAAGGGCAGGGGATAGTAAGCAGCATAAGAGGCAGCGGGATCTATGTCAATCCCCTGATAGACATATCCCTGGAGGATTCCCACAGCGGAGATCATGCCAACTATTTCTGCATGCGGGATATACTGGAGGTGGGCCGCCAGTTATGGTATCAGGCCCTGGATTTGGTCGTCCAAAACGCCGGCGATGAGGAAATTGAGGCCATCGCCAGTGCAACCAGAACCTTTTATAAGCGTTTTGCAGATGACACGAATATCAAGGAACGATACATTCATGAAACTTCTTTTGGTCTTACCCTGACCAAACATTCCCATAATCCGCTTTTGCATAAGATAATGGTGGAGTTTTTTCAGATTACCAGTGATGTAGATTATGAGGTTATTGCTGACAATAAAAAGTACCGGGAGATACTGGAAATAGACCTTAAAATAGTGGAAGCTCTGGAAGAAAGGAATTCACGGCGGGCCGTCTTTTATGGTCAGGAACGTGACCGGGTGATAGAGCAGATTCTGGCTAAAAATAACAAGCTACTGGAACAGACTTATCATGTCAGGTTATTGCCTTGAGAACCGGGAAATCTGACCGGGAGAATTGCTGGGGGATATGCCTTTTTAACGGCTTAATAGCGTACAAATCCTTTATTGCGTAAGCTCACGCGGGCAGTTCTTTTTTCGGTTTCTTCGTATTGTTTTATATATTTCCTGATCGTTTACCCCGATATTTCTGTATCCTTAGGTATTCTTCGCGGCGATTCCCACAAACGTAATATTATTTTGTTGTTTTTTCGTCTAGCTTATCATCTCTCCAGAACTTCCTTAATAAACTTTTATTTTCATCCTAATATCTCTTGAATTTGCATAAATCTGTTTAAATAAATTAACTTAAAATTATAAATGATAATACTGCGGAAAGATTTCGCAGTATTATCATTTATAGCTTAGGAGGTTACGA
>NZ_DIPG01000017.1:0-6594 GCF_002426325.1 Syntrophomonas sp. UBA5494
TCATATACCTTCAACTCCCGCAATCAAAATCAACTCGCCGCCGTAAGCGGTAGCACCTACAACTACGATGCCGAAGGCCACCGCATCGCAGTCAATATTTTCGGCACAACATACGATGATGTTATCAATCCCCAGGCGGCCTTAAGTCAAGTCCTGGTCAGAACCGCTCCGGGAAATCAGAGATACTGGCACGGGGGTGGTAACTTATGGTACTCTCTTCTCCAAAAGTAAAAGATCTGGCTAGATCCGTTGCTCTTGCGTTAGTGGTATAATTATGACACAATAATACCATTAGAATATAAAGGAAGTGAAGAGTGTGCCGCGAATCATTCCGATCCGGGATTTAAAAAATACTAGCGAAATCTCTAAAATGTGCCAAGAGGCAACCGAGCCGATATATATTACCAAAAACGGCTATGGCGATATGGTTATTATGAGTGTAAAGATGTACGAAGAAAAATTGTTTATGCTGGATGTGTACAACAAATTAGCTGCAGCCGAGACACAGATAGCGGAAGGAAAGGTGCTGGACGGAGACACCTCTTTAAAAAGCATAAGAGAAAAATACAATGTATAGGTTAGTTGTTTCGGAGCTTGCTCACAGCGATTTGGATAATATCGTCTCGTATATTGCCGTTCAGCTTGCCAATCCCCTAGCAGCTACCACTTTCCTTGATGAAGTGGAAAAATGTTACGGCTATTTGAAAAGCAATCCGTTTATATATGAACGGTGTCATGATGCTTATTTGGAAAAAGGGGCTTACCGCAAGGCAACCATTAAAAACTATGCACTGGTTTATAAGGTTGATGAAGCGGCCAGGGTGGTTATCATTTATCGCTTTTTCTATGGTGCACAGGACTATATAAAACTGATATAAGTTTAGTGCATCTATTTTGCTCACACATTCCATTGCATTTATAAAAGACCGAAAAGACGGGATTTTAATCTCCCGCCTTTTTTGATTTTCTGCCTGATTTTCTAGCCTTGTCAGAAGTATGGATGGAACCTGTCGCCATGTCCCATATATACCATAATGTAGTATACTTTGATAAATACAGAGGGGATGAAAGGAGAGGGGAATGAGGAAAAGAAAAATGTTGGCAGTGGTACTGGCCGTTGCCGTGCAATTGACCGCCTTGCCGGCTTTGGCGACGGCGGCTGTGGATTCAGTGGAGATTGTTAAAAAGCCTATACCGGCAAGTACTGAGACTATTGAGGTAATAAGCTCAAAGCAGGCCTTAGAGATATTTTGTTCCGCCTTTCCGGAAATCACTGAGGGCCGGAACCTGGTCGCTGAATTCGAAGATTACGCAGGAAATTCAGTTTGGCGGATTCATGAAGCAGAGCAAGGCGGTTTGCGCCCCTCCCAGGGGCAGCGGGTAAGCGGGCAAATTGACGCTGCAAGCGGTGAAGTCCAGAGCATGTATTATAATCCGGGTGATGATTATTACCAGGGCAAAACCGTGACTTTTACCCGGGAACAGGCCCAAGTGGTGGCGCGACAATTTCTGCAGGAGAAACAGCCCCAAAAATACGCCCAGATTCAGCTTCGAGATGACATGGTTGCACCTTTTCCCAGTCGCAATCTGAACTTGTGCTATATTTTTAACTGGCAGCGGCTGGTTAATGGAGCAGCCATCGACTTTGACAGTATTAGCGTGGGGGTTAACGCTTATACCGGTGCGGTCACCCAATACGCCTGCAGTTGGCACGAACTTGAGCTTCCGGCTGGGAACGACTTGATACCGGCAGCCGATATGGCCAATAAGTTACAAGAACAGATAGAGTTGATTCCATGCTATATAGACGAACAAGATTCCATGGGCCAAAGGACCGGACGGGTGGTTCCCGCCTATCGCCTGAATATAAATGCACCGCTAGTCGATGCTCGGACTGGTCATTTCCTGGATTACCGGGGCAGGCGGCAGGGTGATGCGATTCCCCGCCTGTATGAACAGGCTTTTGTACCCGTAATTAACGCCCCGGCCCTTAACGAACCCCTTGAACCTGAGGCATATGTAAACCCGGAGGTGGCTATGCAAGCCGCCCGGGATTTCTTTAGCCTAATGGGGTACACAGACCAAATCCGCAAAAGTGGGAGCGGAGGCTCTAGCGGGGGCGGAATCCGGGAGGAACACTGGTCCTACAGCCTGCAAGATCCTGAAAAGCATCATAGCCATTTGCGGGTAGAGGTCAATGCCTTTACCGGAAAAGTAATCGGGTTTAGCGACGAGGACTATGATGGAATAAGCTCTGAGCCGGTCATGACCTATGCCAAAGGCAAAGATTTGGCCCAGGCGGCTATCCGGAAATTTGACCCTGACAAGGTTGAGCAGGTGGCATTTTGCCAAACCAATTGGGAAGATGACCGGGGCTATTATCATTACCAGTTTGTGCGTTTGGTTAACGGAATTCCGTTTAACAGGGATGGTATTAACATTACCCTGGATGGAAGCAATGGTAAAATAAGAGCCTATTTGAAGCAGTGGCGCCCGGTGCAGTGTGAAGTACTGCCTCATTTGCAGGATCCACAAATGATTAAAGATAAGCTCTGGTCGGCGGAGAGCCTCAAGTTCAGTTACATCCTGGCCAGAGACGAACAGTATATGACTCTTGGAGAGAGCATCCCGGCCTACTTAATTCCCTATACGGTATTTAATGCCGTAACCGGGGAAGTCCTTAACAATTCTCAACTATCACAGCTATCCAAGGATAAATCTGAACCCTGGAGTGCCCACTGGGCAGCACCGGCCTTATCATTATTAAACAATAATGGCCTGCTTTCTGACACCGTGCAGCCGGATAAGGCCATGACCCGGCGGGAAATCTTGAAGGTTCTGGTCGTGGCCACCAATCCACGAGACTACCGGGAAGATGAACAGCAGATAGAGGTTTCCCTGGCCGATATTCCCCAAGATGATCCCGATTTGAGTGTTTTTAAGCTGGCCATACAACGTGGCATCATTCCATCTGCCGGGGCGTTCTTGCCCGATCAGCCCCTTAGCCGGGAAGATCTGGCCATCTGGCTGGTTAATAGTCTGGGCTTCCAGGAAATAGCCGAGATGCCCAACCGCATTGACACCCCCTTCCGGGATGTTGGGCAAATCAGCGCCAATAAACCCAATTATGTAGGCCTGGTATCTGGATTGGGGTTGCTAACCCCTGATTCAGCCGGAAACTTTCGTCCTCAGGAAGAGGTAAGCTGGGCTCAAATGGCATTGGTCGCGGGCCGTTTGGCTCCCCGGGCCCTACGGCAGCCCGGCTCTTCAATATGGTACCGATAATGCCATGGGCAAAAAGGGATATGAGTAATTTAGAGCACATGAAGAGTATAACCTCGCGAGAGATTGCCATGGCCTTTACAGGAAGTTTATTGGGCGCTGGTTTTGTATCAGGACAGGAACTTATGCAGTTCTTTGCAGTATTTGGAGGTTTCGGACTGATAGGAATGTTCCTTGCCATCCTGATGCTATTGCTGCTTAGCGGCTTTGTTATGAAAATTTCAAACCGAACAGGAATTACAGAGTTTGACAAAATCATTGTAAGAAAAGAAAAAACCTGGCTCCGCGCAGTATTTGGCGGGGTATTTATTTTTTTCTTGTTTGATGTTGTCGTTATTATGACAGCGGGAGCTGGAGCCCTGCTGCATCAGATCTTCGGCATCCCAACAATCATGGGAAATGCACTCATGGCTATCTCTCTGGGGGTAGTAGCACTGTGGGAAGCTAGAGGGGTCTTGACTGCATTTAGTATTACAGTTCCTCTCTTGATTGTGGTGGCTATGATCTCTGGTATTTTATCATTTATATATTTTGATGGAAGCAATATGGTTGCCCGACCGTTTTCCGGGGCAAATCCTTTGCTTGGAAACTGGCTGTTTGCCGCGATTGTGTTTGTTTCCTATAACATGATGGTAGTCATGTCCATACTGGTGCCGATTGCACCAGATATAAAAGAAGATAAAACTATTCATAAAGGGATTTTTCAGGGGGCGGTTCAATTAATGATTGTATTCGTCTGCATTTTGCTCCCTTTGATTTTGAATCAACCTATGCTGGCCGATGCAGAACTTCCCATGCTTACCCTTGCCCAAAAAATACATCCTGTTTGGGGACTGGTCTATGCAGTTCTTCTGCTTTGCGGAATGTTTGGGAGTTCATTATCTTGTCTTTTTGGGGTAACTTTCCGCATCAAGAAAATCAAAAATATAAAGGGAAGCATTCTGATACCAGTATTGATGGTGGCGGCTTTCATGGGGAGTATTGCCGGCTTTAAAGAGCTAATAGCCATTGTCTTACCCGTCTGCGGCTATTTTGGGTTCTTTGCCATGATCGGTATCGTCATGCATTTTTTATCATTGCAGCAGAAGAGAATAAAGTTTGACTTTGATCATTGACAGGGTGGAATGGCCAACCAGCCGTCTCTGCTCCCTGGTGTTCGAGTTTGGCAGGAAATCGGCGGGCACAGCCGCAGGGATGGCCTTGTTTTCCAGCCCGCTGCCCTCTGCTGAAAAAAGCGGTCTGAATGGAAGCAGACCGCTTTTTCGCAATGTGTTGGTGCAGTTTTAATCAACTGGTTTCTTTAAGCTCAGCATACCACTTTTGGTTGTGATGGGCGGTAATTTCAGCATCGATATAGCCGTCCAGCATCATCGAAGCAAACTCCACTCTGGATTTGGGATGGATGGCTGCCAGGAAGAAATGGCCGCCGACTAATAAGATCATAATGATCGCGGTCCAAAAATGCACATTATAGCAAAAGCCCAGGAATGCCGGCGGCAGACTATGGCGCCATATCCACATGGGAAAACCGGTCAGTATGATCAGAATACAACCGAAGATGATCATCACTCCCAACATTTTTTGGCCGGCATTGTATTTATCCTGGGGAGGAGCTTTATCCACCTTAATAAAAGGGAGATATCCACCCATTACTTTTAACCATTGAAAATCTTCTTTGGAAAAGTGGGTTATGGTGTCAATGAAGCGGGAAAACCGGTCAAAATTCAGCAGAATATAAAGGGCGGGGGCAGCGGTAAAAACGACTCCGGCCCATCTGTGCACCAGCGAAGCATTGCCGAATCCGCCGAATATATTGCCGATAATATTGATATCCCAGTAAAAACCGACACCAGTCAGACCAAGAATGGTAAAAGCGATCAAATGCACCCAGTGCATGGTCCGGGTTTGGGCACCGTGTTTTAAGACCTTGCCTTTAGTACTGCTCATTCGTTTCCCTCCTAATTATGCAGCTTCATGGGCTCCGCTTTTCAACTCAGCGATGAAATCGGGGATGTCTTGGCCGTATTTGGTATGCAGCAGATGATGGGCCTTTTCGCTAACCGGCTTTACTTCGCCCGGCGAAAGAAAATCCTTGTAAATCTGGGCGATTTCCGGATTTTCATGCGACTTTCTGAGGGTCATCTTTTCATCCAAAGCATACATTCCGGCGGCTCTTTTTTCAATGTAGTCGGTGTTGGCAGCCAGAGCATCAAATCCCAATTTACTGAAAACACCGAGGAATACGGCGGCCACGGTCAGCATGCCCGCTCCCTTAAAAAACTGCCGTCTGGTCATGCCTTCACTTTCGGTGAAAAACTTCATTCCCTTTCCCTCCTAAATCATTTCTCTTCGGATGGGCTGGCCACCGCCGTTGATACACCCTCCGGGACAGTTCATGACTTCTATAAAATGATATTTGCTGCGACCTGCCAGCACATCCTCAATCAGCTTGCCAACATATTTGGTTCCGGTTACGATAGCTACATTGACAGGCAGGGTTTTGCCCAGAGACTTGACGGGTATCTCCACCGTCGCCTCTCTGACCGACTGTAGGCCTCTAACCGCCTTGAATTCAACATTATCCAGTGACTGGCCGCTCAATAATTCATAGGCGGTTCTTAAAGCCGCCTCCATGACACCGCCGGTTACTCCAAATATGGTGGCCGCGCCGGTTGAAGAACCGATCAGGCTATCCGCTGCTTCCTCGGGAAGATTCAGGAATTCTATGCCGGCATCTTTGATCAGCTGGGCCAGTTCTCTGGTGGTAATGACCACATCGACATCTTTATATCCGCTGGCGATAAACTCGGGACGATCACATTCATACTTCTTGGCGGTGCATGGCATTACCGAGACAACATACATATTCACGGGATCAACATTCAGTCTTTCAGCAGCGTAAGTCTTGGCCACCGCTCCGAACATCTGCTGGGGAGATTTGGCCGACGACAAATGGGGCAGTACAAGCGGATACTGATCTTCAGCATATTTGATCCAGGCCGGACAGCAGGAAGTGAACTGGGGCAGCGGCCCGCTATGTTCGTTGCCGGCCACCCCCAGGGCGTTGAACACCCGGTTTATTAATTCGGTTCCTTCCTCCATGATGGTAAGGTCGGCGGCAAACTCGGTGTCATATACCTGATTGAAACCGAGTCTGCGCAAAGCGGCATGCATTTTGCCTTTCACATTGGCGCCGGGTTCCAGGCTGAACTCCTCGCCCAGGGCTACTCTAACCGCGGGCGCTTCCTGAACCACCACATACTTCTGGGGATTGGCGAGAGCCTTCTTCACCTCATCAACCCGGCTGACATC
>NZ_DIPG01000017.1:6831-7811 GCF_002426325.1 Syntrophomonas sp. UBA5494
CGGGGTCTGAAACCGGTCATAGACTGTTTCAGAATTCAAAAAGCCAGACCTTGCAAAAAGGGCTGGCTAAAAGGCAAATCCAACTAAAGCCTTCCTACCGGACTCCTTTCCACAATGGGAGGCCCAACCGTTTCCCGTTGAACCCTGTCGGTCTCAATACCATATCTATTCAGGCAATGAGACTCGGAGAGTGAAGACTGAAAATTATTATTCATTACTTATTCGTAATCATACACCTCCTGGAGATCTCATGCAATAGTCAACCGGGGCATCATCCCCAACCTGACCGATCATCATGGGGAGACGCGGCAGATCATCTTGGAAAAAACAAACAGGCCGCCCCGGCTGTCAGGACGGTATTCTGCCAAAGCAAGCCCGTGCTATAATGGGGAGAACACCATGCGGTGTCAAGATACATAGATAAGGGGAGAGTTCGTGAGCTTTTTAACCGTCGATCAGACCAAATGCAAACGCGACCGTATTTGTGCCGCCGAATGTCCGGCCAGACTTATTGTATTCAGAGAACTGGACGCCTTCCCGAGCTCAGTAAAAAGAGCCGAACAGTTTTGCCTGCGCTGCGGCCATTGTGTGGCGGTTTGTCCGCACCAGGCCATATCTGTAAAAACCGTAAATTCCGTTGATTGTGTGCCGGTTGATCCCGGTTTGCTTCCTGCCCCCGCTCAGGTGGAGCATTTTTTAAAATCGCGGCGCTCTATCCGCAGTTTCAAAGACAAGAGCGTTGATCGTGCCATCCTGGAAAAATTAATTGATGTTTCCGCTTATGCACCTTCCGGTCACAACATGCAGCCGGTTCATTGGCTGGTCGTTGAAGATAAACACCAGGTACGTCATATTGCCGGCCTGGTAGTGGATTGGATGCGCTATATCATCGAACATATGCCCCAGATAGCCGCGGTGATGCACATGGAGGCCGTGTGCTATGCCTGGGATAAGGGAATTGATACCATATGCCGCAATGC
>NZ_DIPG01000100.1:0-17491 GCF_002426325.1 Syntrophomonas sp. UBA5494
GTGACAGTCGGGGTATTTGAGAATACAGCGCCTTCGGTCAGGGTCAGGGTGATTCTGCCGTTGTCGTCAGCATAATTGTAGAAATCAGCCGGACCTTCCAGATATTCATTGCTGACAGCGTTCTTCTTGCCTTCAACGATGGTCAGGTCAGCCAGAGGCTGGCTCTGTACGCCGATCTTGACTTCGTTGACTTTGTCGATGCTGGGGATTACCGGGGCGACTGCCTTGGCAATTACCAGGGTGGTTTCTTCCACACCGGCGCCGTAGATCTTGGCTTCGATGTCGCCGGATTTGTTTCCTTCAATGCTCAGGGTGAGCTTGAATTTGAGCTTGCCGGCGCTGCTGGTGGAGGAACTATCAATGGGAATATCCACATAATTGTCTTCGCCGGTTACTTCCGGATCATCGATTGAAAAACCGGTTGGGTCGCTGACTTTCTTAAACTCAGTGATCTTGACCCATTCGGGCAATTCCACAGTCAGGTCGCGGTTTTCGAGCAGGGTGTTGGCTACATTCTCGGTGATGGTGATGGTATCGGTCTTCTGCTCGAATTTACCTGCCACCAGTTCGTTCACTTCGTCAACATCAGTTGCAATGCCCCAGTCCACATAATTTGCGATGACCAGGTCGCCGTCAAAAACCTCACCATTTTCGTCATCAACCTTAATGCCCACTTCTACTTCGCCTAAGGATGCGGAGCGGCTGGGATTGACATAGGTGGTGATATAAATGGTTCCGCGCTGGTCACTGCCCGGAGCGGTGAATTCAATAATCAGGTCACGACCCTCAACATCCACGTCATAGTTGCTTCCTACGGCGCTGAACCCGCCGCTGAAGCTGACATCAATATCGTTTTCGATCCAGTTGAAGTTGCTGGGAAGTTTAACGACGACTTTAGCATCGCCATACACACTGCCAACTGCAGTTTCTCTTAACTGGATGACGCCAGCCTTGTTGCTGGAGTTTCTGCTGATCTTTTTGACTGAGTCAACGGAAGCGGTCATGTCGCCTTCAGCAACCCGGGCAAAATTGTAGTCGCCGCCGGTCACTGCAGAATCCAGAGCTTCTACGGTTACAGCCACGGTGCCGGTGGCGCCGTCAATCTCAAAAGAGAGGGGGATGATGATGGCGTCTTTTACCGCGTCATCCATACCTTTCATGGTGACTTCAACCACTTTGCTGGATACCTTTTCGATATCAGCCTTGGTTGCATTGGTATCCATGTAGGCAACATCGGCCCATTTTACTCCATCGGGCAGAATCAGTTCGAAGACATCACCATTCTGGAAATGGTTGATGAAATCGCCATCTTCCTTGAGTGTCAACTCAATGCCGGAAGCTTCACCCGTTTTGGTTACATAACCATCAGCAACACTGATAACCTTGTTTACGCCGTTAGAAGACTTGGCCTGTGCTACGCCAACGCCCACAAACATAGTTGCCAGCATGGTCAGTACTAATAATAAGGCCAGATGTCTGCTCTGTCTTTTTAGCATTTGTTTACCTCCTTGTTCAAAATTAAGTGCGGGAAATAGGTGACAGAAACTCTACTCTGTCTTGAGGTGATCATCAATCTGAAAGCTCGCGCTTTACGATTCCCTCCTTTACAGGCCGATCATGGGTTACGGCATTTTTATAACCCGGCATTTTCCGACAAAATGTCGGGTCATCTGTTATATTTAGACAAGTAATCCAGAGAATTTGTTCCCAGCAAGAACAAATTTTTTCAAAGTAGAACAGAACAGGCAAGAAGGCCTTATATAAGGTAATAGAGCAAATGGCTGATTCGCTTTCCAGCCTGAGGTTAATAAGGTAAACTGCTTCAAATTTTATTGAAAAACGGATTTCTAGAACAGCTATTCTCCGCATGCTATAATGGGAAGTACTTAACCTACCGGTGGCGCTGTCAGGCAGAATACAGAATTTTTATGTGAAATTTGTCAGGAGATCAGCTGTCGGGAATACCATTGAAAAAAAAAGTGATTTCAGGGTTGACCCGGGGAACTTTTTTCTTATTGGCTATGTCTAATAAATTAACCAGGCCAGGGTCTGGTTGGACCGGGAGTGTAAATGAGTGTGATTCCGGTAAATGATCTGATCAGGGAAGCCAAAACGGGCAGCCTGGAATCCTTTGAGGAATTGGTCTTGCTCTATCAGGACAGGGTTTTCACCCACTGTGTCCACCTGGCTAATAATAATTACGATGCACAGGATCTAGCCCAGGATGTATTTGTGCAGGCCTTCAAAAATATTCGTTCTTTCAGGGAAGAGGCGGATTTTGGAACCTGGTTGCACCGCATTGCGGTTAACCTGTGGATCAATTGGTGCCGTAAGCAAAAGAAGGCTGTGGTCGTTTCCCTGGATGAGCCTTTGATGTTTGGAGATAATGAACTGAGCCGCGAGCTGGCAGCCAGTCAGGACTCGGCCCTGGAGATTCTGGAGCGCACCGAACTAAACGAGCAGGTGCGGCAGGCATTAAACCGTCTGCATCCGGAGTATAAGGCGGTTTTGGTATTACGTGAGATGGAAGGCTATAGTTACGAGGATATCGCCAGTCTGCTAAACTGCTCCTTGGGAACGGTGAAATCTCGTATAAATCGGGCCCGCAAAGCCTTGTTAAAAGAGATCAAAGCTGAGTAGAAGCGGATGTCAACGAAGAACTGCGATATATACTGTATAAAAGGCGTGAACACCATGAATTGCAGAGAAGCCAAACAATTGATATCGCCTTACCTGGACGGCATGCTGGAAAGTAAAGAGACTCTCCAGATGCAGTTGCATCTGGATGCATGCAAGCATTGCCGCGACGACTACCGGGCTCTGGCCCAGTTATCCCGTATGTTGCATTCTATGGGCAAGGATATACAACCGGCTCCAGCCGACTTGAAAAATGCGGTGATGCTGGCGGTACAACAAGAAGCCGCCGTCTCTGGGCGTCCCGGGCTCTGGCGGGGCTGGATGCAGAAAACCCGGAAAAAGGCTATACCCGCTGCAGCCGCAGCCGTATTGCTGTTGTTCACCGCCTTAAACGGGTTCATATCCGGTAATCCTGCCTTAGTTCCTATAGCGGTGCATGAAGGGGAACCGTCTGATTCCGTTCCGCCTAATCCTATTAATGACGCCGTAGAGATTCAACCGCCTCCGGCGGAAAACGTGCCGCCAACATCCGGAAAAAACCCGCCGGATGTCCCCAAAGAGATAGCAGAAAATGAAGATCCTCCCGGGAATACTTCAACACTGCCGGCTACCTCTGCACCGGTGTTATTGAGTGTGGAGAACCGCAACATCCTTTCCACTATGCTGATAATTCGCAGTTCAGGCGATCAGAGTACCATTTTTGAGCAGGTACAGTCCATTGCCTCCCCATTTGGGGCCTCTGCTGAGAAGCTGGGGCAGCAGGTCAAGGCAGGAGTCAGCTACAACCTGTTCAAGCTGGTGGTTGAACGGGGTCAGGATAAGGCCTTGATCAGCAGCCTTTCTTCGCTGGGAACGGTGGTCAGCCGCAGCGATGACAAGCAGGATATTTCTCAGGCCTATACACAGGCTCTGGAACAATTCCTCAGCCTGAGTACACAGCGCGGAGAAACCAGTGATCCAGCCAAGCTTAAACAGTTGGATCAGCAAATAGCGGTTTTACAGCAACAGCTGGGTGATTGGAAACAGAAGGCCGGGGCGGTAACCGTGGTATTGTGGATCCAGAATTAATTAAAATGCAATAATTACTTATATTGATAGTAAAGGCCATCTTGTTAGAGATGGCCTTATCTTTTTGACTTTGTCAACAAGCTGGGCAGAGCGAGCGACAGACGCGAAGAGCAAGGCGTTCAATAGGCCCGCAGTCTCCAACGGCATTGATCCCCATTACCGCCTACAGCCTGGATATCAGCAGAACCGCATCTTCACGTGTCGCATAATTCTGCGGCCTGAACACACTCTGCCAGGAACGCGGCCATATACCGCGCTGATAACCTTTAACGATGGCGGACTGAGCCCATTCCGGAGCCAGAAGAATATCCCCGGCGGTGGCGGATTGCGCGCCTCCGCTTGGTTTCTCCAAAAGGCGGTAAGCCCGGTCCATAATTATGGCAATCTCGCTGCGGGTAGCGGCATTATAGGGGCGAAATGAATTATCCTCATATCCTTTAATCAAACCTGCCTGGCGGGCTGCCTCTACCGACCCTTTACCCCACCAGGGAATTTCCGCATCATCGATAAAGCGGGTTTTTGCCCCCTCCGGATTAAGTTCCAGACACCGGGCTATCATCCCTACCAGTTCCAGACGGGTAATGCTGTCATACGGCCTGAAAGCCCCATCATCATCGCCCTGTATGATGCCCCGTTCAGCTAGCTTCACCACCTGCTCCCGCAAGGCACTGTCCTGAATATCCCTGAATCGGGTCGCAGGCGAGTTATAGGGAATGATAAATGCCTCCTGGCGCAATACCGTGCCATTTGCGGTGTTGATAGCCACTGCCTCCACACTGCTCTCCCCTGGATTATGGAGCAGAAGCAAGTTGAAGCGGCCGTCTGCTTCAGGTTTAACCGGAACCCTGCTCTGATCCTGGCGATATATCACAATTCGATCAGCATCGGTTTCTCCTTGTATAACCAGGGCGCCGTTCAACACTTCAATTTTAACGTTTAATTTCGGCGCAGCGGATCCGGGATTTTTATCTCCCTCAATAGCTGCCAGATAGGACTTGCCGGAATCCCCGATCAGGGTGGTCACCCGCACCCTGCGGTTCTCGATCATGTCCTCAGGGTTCAGCGCATAGCCTCCGCTGCTCACCAGGGTTGACGGAAGCCACTGGTAAAGGCTTCCATCATCCATAACGAACATCTGGTTTACGGCATCATACCTGACCAGGGTCTTTTCAGCAATTTCAGATGCAGCCGCTTCATCCAGCCTCAATGCTTTGCGGCCGTCTGGTTCCAGGAGTACTCTGACCCAGGCTCCGGGTTCAAAAGCAGGTCTGGACATCATGCTTCCCCAGCGGAAAGATCTGGTTTGCCCGCTTAGCTGACAATTCTGAATCTGGTTGTCTTTATTGAAGAAATAAAGCGTCTGGGTATTTTCATTGAAATAGATCACCCGGCCATAAACTACCCGGCTATAAGCCTGCAGTTGCAGCCACTGCGGAGAACCGGGCAGATGCAGTCCGATAACATAGTCGCCCGCTTGAATTTCCTCGAGGCTCGCCTCAACGCCGTCCCGGTATAACCGGGTGCCGGGAAACAGGCTGTAGGTGACTCCGTTGTTGAGGTCCACAGTTTCGTTCTCCGGGGATATTCGTAGTACTCTGCCGATCACCAGATTGCGCTGCACGGTGAGGTAATTAACCCATCGCGTCTGCGGAGTAATCAGCATCTTGACTTTCATGCCGGGCAGAAGTCCCTCCATGTCGACACTGTCCGCAAATCCGTAGGGAATCGCTTCAGCCATGCTGTCATCCAGGCTGTTGCTGACATTGATGGCTGCACCCGGATACAGCCTGTAGGGCTGGTCATCATTAATCAGCCAGATCTGGCGGGTACTGTGATCGACCTTTTTGATATAACCTTCCGCCGGAGCAGCGGCGGCGTTTGCTTGCCACAGCACTTGATGGAGGGGATTTACCGTTGCATTAATATGGGCTCCGGTTGGAAAGTCATTAGCCTGGTCGATAGCTTTTCCATTTACCAGCACCTGCTGGTATTCCTGCCACTGGCTGTCCAAATAATAGCCGCCTTCTCTGGCCCGGGGGTTGGCCTCCATTATGAGGCTGCCCGATGTTGTGGTCAGCATCTGCACCCCGCTGCTTTCCCATGTCTGCAGGAAAAGATAAGAGCTTTTGTCATTCCAGTATAATTCTCCGCCGGTTTTTGTTTTTGGCTGGCTCGCGGAGGGTATTATTTTGGTCTGATCATAATCCAAAGGCCCCGTATAGGCCTCGCCACCGCTGAAGCTCAGCTTTCCCCCGGCATCGACAGCAACTGTTTCATGCTGCATGGCCTGGCCGTATACCAGAGCATAGGACTGCTGCGGATAATTCTCATCCAGGCGGGCAGCATTAACATATATGGTGTATTCTCCTGCCTTGGCATCGGTTATCATAACCTGTTCGACATTATTCGCCTCGTCAACCCGCCCGCTGTGGAAAAAATCGTTGCCGCGGTAAAGTCTTCCTTCAGGGTCTTTCACCAAAAGGTCGAGATTGTTGACCAGTACACTGGTAGTACCGGGTGCAGGGGCAGGGTCGGTCCAGGCCAGGGTGGCTTTGAATAGTCCTCCCGGTTTTTCAAGGCTGATCCGGTATTCGCGGGTCTGATGCGCTGTCAGGCCAGCCTGGTTTACATATTCTACGGTGCGGTCCCGTATAGGCAGAATGGCGCCAGCCAAATCCAAAATTCCAAAGCCCTGTTCGGATGCGGTATTCGGGTTGAACCGGGCCCCGTTTATCATTATTGCTTTTATTAACGCTGCGCTGGGATTTTCAAGATGGCGATGGGTCTGGAGGTATTCCCGCAATAAAGCCACTGCTCCTGCGGCCACGGCGCTGGCCATGCTGGTGCCGCTCATGGTGGTGTAGGCCGGATTGCTTTCTAAATTACTCTCTGTCAGCCTGGAGCATACTCCTATGATATTGGCGCCCGGGGCCAGCAATTCAGGTTTGATGCGGCCGTCAGCGGTGGGCCCGCGGCTGGAAGACGACAGTATTTGGCTGGCATCAGCGCTATCCATGTCCAGTCCAGGTCTGGGCACCTGACTGGCGCCAACCACCAAAGCATTCTTACTGTTGGCCTCGGCGCTGAGTGATCCCGAGGCCGGGCCATTGTTGCCTGCGCCGAATAGAGCCAGGAAGTCGGGATGCTCGGCGATAAAGGAGTCTATCTGGCGGCTCTGGCTCCGGTAGCTGTTGCCGGGATTGCCCCACCCATTTATATATACCCGCACTCCGGCTTGATAAGCAGGATCGTAGAGCTCAGCCAGGTTAGAGGGAATTTTCAATTCGCCTTGCTGATCCAGGAGGGCTTGAAAATAAAGGGAACTGCCCGGCGCGATACCCCGATATTTACCCTGTGAAGATTCTCCGCTCCCTACCAGAATTCCAGCCATATGTGTGCCATGGCCGGAGGGATCGTCCGGAATGTTTCGGCCGGAGGCGGATTTAAGCGCACTGATGCGTGGAGCCCTGTCTGCATCATTGCTCAAGTCAGGATGGAGATCACTGAGGCTGCCCCGGTCCAAACCATTGTCAGCAATGCCGATCAGCTCACCTTTTCCGCTTAATCCGCCCGGAATAATAAAATTCTCCAGGGCAAAAGGGGCGGCATTTACAATAGCGGCAACCCGGTCGCTTAACAAGCCGGGTTGTGCACTTACTACAGCTTGTACCGGTGAAAAATAAAACGAGCAAAACAGCAAGATTAGTAAGACCCAGGTGAACACGCCTCTGCGGCCTTTACCAAATAAATCTATTATCGACATTATATATCTCCGCTCATAAATTGCAGTTGTGCCTGGCCCGGCTGTCTCCATAGAAGCCGGAGCTGTAACAACCGCATTTGTTAATAGTTATATAAATAATTGAATAATCATAAATAATGACATTTATTATCGTATTACGAATAATTCGTTGATCACCTTGCGCTTTCCTGCCGTCAAAATTTGTTAAGCTGCCAATGTCTATCCATTTCTGCCCAGTTTCCCCAGCCCGATGTGAATCAGGTCCAATGATCCCGCCAAAAGCCGGGCGGCTTCCAACAGCAATTTCTCGCCGCTGGGGTTTTGGCCCGAACTTTGCTGCAAAAAATCAAAAAGCTGCCGCCCCATGTGCAGTTGCTGAATCAGCTGGTTGCTGCTGCTCAATGAATAAAGGCCCCGGTTGCTGCGCATTTTGATCAAAGTGCCTCCGGTGTCCTGTTTGACTATATCCTCCACATAACGCCAGTCGATGTAACCGTAACAAGAGTCATTTTTAATCAAAGCTTTCCTGACCTTCACCGGTATAAAAACCCTTTCATTGCTCAGATAGAAAGGCAATAGTTTGCGCCTTTTGAAAAATTCCTGAAGTCTGCGGGTTTGTTCCTTGAGGTCGATCAAATGGCATCTGGCCAGAGTCTTTTTAACGCTCAAGACACTGCGCCTCTCCCAATGAGGATCGCCTTCCTCCACTAAAACCCTGGTGGCATCGCCGGTTTCCTCATAAAAGGGAACAATGCCGATAACCCGTTCCTTGATGGTTTCAATAGATGCACAATGCACTGGTAGTCCCCCCTTATGGCCAAAAAGAATTGATCAACACGGCCTGACTCACGCCGTGATATGATATGATATTCGTCCTAATAAGGCCCGGTTCCACATTATTCCTCTTTTGAAGACCCATTGACGAGGGTTATCGGAATCATGCCTCAGTTGTTGGGGAAATCTACCAGTTTTCGCTTTGATGCCACTTCCAGGCGGAATCTACTATGTCTTGCAGATGAGGAAACCGGGGATTCCAGCCGAGTTCATCCTTGGCTCTCTGCGCGCTGGCCAGAAGTATGCTGGGATCACCGGGTCGGCGTGGGCCTATACTGTATTCCAGGGACTTGCCGGAGATATTTTCCACTGCGGCGATGACTTCGCGAACCGAATGAGGCTGACCATTCCCCAAATTGAAAACCCGCTCGGCCACTGTCCCTGCCAGCAAGGCTCGCAAGGCCAACAGATGGGCCCGGGCCAGGTCGCTGACATGAATGTAATCCCGCAGGCAAGTGCCGTCGGGGGTATCATAATCATCGCCGTAAATGGTAAACTGAGACCTTTTATTTATAGCCCGCAATATGACCAGGGGAATCAGGTGCGACTCCTGACGGTGTTTCTCGCCGATTAAGCCGCTGCTATCAGCCCCGGCCGCATTAAAATAACGCAGTGATATGTAATTAAGTCCGTAGTTGGTCCTATAGCGGGGCAGCATGGCTTCTATCATCATCTTGCTCAATCCATAAACATTGGCGGGCTTTAAAGGATGATCCTCCAGGATCGGACTGTGCAGCGGCTGGCCGTAAACCGCCGCTGTCGAAGAAAACACCAGGTTTTGCACCTGGTTGCGCCGCAGGCTGTTCAGCAAGTATATAGTCTGAGCAGTGTTGTTGGTAAAATACTTGGCCGCATCCTGCATTGATTCCCCTACTTCGCTGAACGCGGCTAGATGAACCACCGCTTCGATGCGATGCTGTTGACAGATGCGGTCCAGTAAGGACTCATCACCGCAATCTCCCACTATCAATCTTACCTGACCGGCCCCGGGGTCGGCGCTCAACAGCGTATGCAACGCTTCAACAGCGGCATGGTTTCCAGTGGAGAGGTTATCCAGGATTATTACGCCGTATCCGGCCTGAGCAATCTCTTTAACTACATGGGAACCGATATATCCAGCTCCTCCGGTTATCAAAATCATCTGTTTTTCCTCCTTATTGGTTGGGACCCCGCCCGTCCTCATAGGATTGAGGGGAACTCCCTTTTATTTCCCTGTCCTGACCAGAGCGCCGCTGGATGATAAACTCTTCTCCCGCCCGGTATAGTATGTAAAAGGGCTGCCACCACCGCCATGCAGGTATGGGCCCCTCACTGCGCCAATGCGAAACCGCCCCGGGGTTAAATAGGTAGTAGCCCAACACCCTGCTCTTGTCGCGCAGCTTTAACGGCAGCATGATGTAAGCCAGGTATTGTCCTTTCTTGCCGGCCCGGCTGAACAGCCGCCGCCGGTAGAAGGAATATTCACCAGGCAGGCCCTTGCCGTCCCAAAAAGTCTGCCAGGGGGGTACTCCCTGGGGTAGAAGCGTTAACTCGTCGGACATCAGACGCAGGATAACGGCAATGGTTTTGCGGCTATCGGCGCTGCCGGCCATCCGGTAAATAAAATCCCAGTCTAACTCAGCGCCGACCTTATCAAGTAAAAGGCATAGATCCAGAAACCACTTTATCCCCTGGTACTGATGGTGCAAAGCGAAATGGCCGGCTATTTGCAGGAACTGCATCTCCCAGCTCAAAGCATTGAAAGCCCAATCATCAATTTGAACGCGGCGCGTATATTGCATCCAGGGACATTCTTCTACCGGAAACAAGGCTTTTAAAGGCGAGCCTTCCCACAGGCCGTCCATGCCCCAGTGAATGTCCAGGTTTATGCTCATCTTCCCCAGCGTTTTGGCATACTGCATTTCACTGCAATAGGCTTCGGCAATCGCCTGGTATTCTTCCAGGGAACCGCGAAAATCAGCTGTCATCCCGGCTTGATAGCCGGACCTTGCTAAAATCTCTCCCACCCTGGCATAATCTGACCGGGAAATATAGATGTCAAGATCGCTGACCGGCCTTATGCCGCTGCTGTCATAGAGGCGTTCCGTCAGAGAAAAACCCTTTAAGATCAGGTAGGGAATACCGTGATGTTCCAGGGCGGCGGTGATTTTCATCCCTTCTCTTTCATAGACCGCATTTTGCAGGGCGATGACCTGAGCTGCGGTTTTTAAGCCCTGTGCTAATTCGGCAGGCAAATCCCACTCCGGGTGGGTACGAAGTTTATGGTGGAAAAACCCGGCCAGGCCATTGGAAATAATACCGTTTACAACATCTTTTTGATCCGCGGCATGCCATTGTCGGCTAATTTCGACCGGATCCGAACTCTGAAAACATACGCGTAAAAATGTGATGATAAATTTATCCGCAGCTTTGCTCAATAACTTGCTCCTCAACTCATCCTCTGATGGAAATTTTATGTTTGGCCTTCATTTTCAAGAAATCCCATAAGCGTTCAGGACTATTGGATCGCAGCAGATTAAGCCGCCTGCGTTTCTGAATGTAAGGATTATAGTGCCGGGACATCCATGCCTCCCGATCGCGGGAAGAAATCCGGGAGAGCTGCTGTTTATAGTAGTAATCATGTACCGCCTCTTGGCTCCAGGGCATGTGCTCGAAGACCCCGGGCCTGAGGCGCTGATACAGCCTGGTTCCAGGGTGGATATCCAACTGCGACCAGCTGAATGAAAAGGGCTGCAGCCTTTTAAGCCATTTCAAGCGCCGCTCCAAATCAGACAAGGTTTCACCCTCTAAACCGGTCAGCATATAGACATGCAATTTCATGCCCTCATCCTGGCAGATCCTTATGGCACGTTCATTAGTTTCGACCGTACTGTCCTTGTGCATTGCGTCAAGGACAGCCTGCGAATCGGATTCAATCCCCACCTCGATGATAACGCAACCTGCTTGCTTCAGCCTTCTTACAATCCCAGGCTCAATATGCTCGGCCCGGGCTTGTATCCCCCAAATCAGCCGGTGCTGCAGACCGCGCTTGATCATAAGGCCGCATATGGCTTCTGCCCGGGAGCGGTTGATCAGAAAATCGTTGTCATGAAAATAAATGCCTTCAATTCCGTAATCTTTATAAACCTTGGCAACCAGCTCCACTACATATTCAGGACTGTGAAAGCGCACCCCTTTGCCATAGGTCAATGATTCTGAACAGAATTCGCATTTCTTTACACAGCCACGGGAGGTCAGCAAGGAAAGGGAGGAAACATAATGATTCCTGATGGTATCTAAGCCCCGCTTCATATAATACGATAGATCCAGGACAGAAAAATCAGGAAAAGGCAGCTTATCCAGGTCAGCGATCTGCGCGGCAGGGCTGCCTGTGATCCGGCCATTCTCACGCCACCATAATCCCGGAATTTCCTGAGGTTTCGCCCCTTCAGCAAAATGCAGCAGGGAGTATTCCCCCTCACCCGTTATCACCGCATCCAATTCGGGGATCTTCTTCAGTGTGGCTTCGGGAAGGGCGGTTGCATGATGTCCTCCAGCCAGCAATGGACCTGTGAAGACCCGGCGTATCAAGACTGCTGTTTCAACCAGGTCGAAAACCAGGGGGGAAATGGTATTCAAGCCGATCAAGTCAGGTTTAAACTCGGTGACGGTTTGCAGCAGAGCCTTATCAAGCAAAGCTTTGTCGCTGCCCAGCCGATACTGATCGGCATAGCGATCCATGATTCTAACCTCATGTCCCGCCTGTTTCAGCGGACCCGCCAGGTAGGGCAGGCTTAAAGGCATCCAGCTCGAGGACGGCAGCGTTTTAAAGCTGGCGCGGGGATAGATAAGCAGAATTTTCATCCTGAAGGCTCCTGATAGTGCAGCAGTTGATAATGCCGCCACTCATCCGCCGGCCATATCCGGGCGGCGTACCGCAGCTGCGGCATTTCCAGGGGATTCTCGTTAAAATGCTCCACACAATGCTGTTGTTGTTTAATCTGAAACAATTCCCGGTAGGCTTGAAAATCCACTGCAGCGGGATGATCGCCGATAAGAATCAGGCCGGCGGGAAAAGTGGAGCCCCTGACCGGGCCTCCGCTGATCATGGCGATTCTGCCGTCAATAACGCTGAGGTCAGCCATTACAGCCAGATTCAACTCCACGATTTTCTGCTGCAGGTTGGCCTGATGCATGGTGATTCTCTCCAGGGGATGCATATATCCAACCGGAGCTTTCAAGGCCAGGCTATAATCTGCCAGGAAGTGAGTTTTAAGGTTGGTCAGGTTTATGACCCGGTCGACCTGGTACAACAGGGCGGGAACCGTAACACTGCTGAGATACTGCCCGGACACGGACACTTCAACCCATTCCATTTCATCGAAAAAGACCAGGCGGGCCAGCCCGTCGACAGCACCGTCCAGGCCGATACGGCGGGCAACTCTGCGGGTGGGCAGGCTGCTTAAAGACGAACAATCCCCGACCAGGATTTCACCTGCTCCATTTCCACGCAGAAAAGCCAGGAAGTCCCGTAAAAAGCTGGGGCAGGTAGAGGCCGGGTAAGGGTCAGCGGTGTTGAGATTAATTTTTACCAGGATGCTCCGCCCTTTAAACCAATCCGCCCACAGCTCGTGCCAGGCCGGTTCAGCTGTTGTCCAGGGATGGTTTGGATTCGAAATGCTCAACACCGTGGGCGTCCTTCCCTTTAGAAAAGCCGTCCGGGCGGCAGCACTTCCGCTGACCTTTTTTTGCTTCAACACCTGCGGCGCCATTTTTTTCCTGATCAAGCCGAGGATTTTTCTCATCATGGCCGACCCTCTGTCAAAGATTGAAGCAAAGCCGCAAATCTGCTCATATCGGTGCCAAAGTCGAGTTGATAACAGGGGACGGATGAAAGAAAATCCATGAGAAAGTTAAATTTCTTGGTAGCTGCCTCTTTAAAATCATAGGCTTTCATGGTCACCGGGAAAAATTCTCCCACCGCCCGGATAGGATTGATTTTGATTAAGCGGCTCTGCGGGGTTCCTGATTGATTGATGACCAGGAAGTAATTTATCCCGCTATCTGCCAACCATTTACCCGGGGTTATTATGTCGCATTTATAATAATGCTCATCATCGATGGAATCATAAGCCTGCTCCGGCACCAAAGCCGGGAAAAAAAGCTGCCGGGCGGCTTCCCGGACCTTAATAACATCGGATATGCTGCAGCCTCTATAGCCTTCATCGGCGCTATAGAGCAAAATACGTTCATCGGATAAGACCTTAAAGCCATGCTGCAAGAGGGCAAAAACAGCTGTTGATTTACCGCGTCCGCTGTTGCCGCTCAGTATAATGCCTGCGCCGTTAAACTGCACACAGGAGGCATGTACAGCAAAATAATCGTACTTCCCCATGAGCTGGTTTATCAAATTGTAGGTAAAGAGCATATCGGTATACAAAGGCTTAATATCATTATTGCGGAGGAGCAGGACTGTGGCGGTTCCATGGGCATAGTCCACATTGGTGCGGGCGTAGCCTTCATAATCACTCCATTGCTCGCTTTCCCCCTGATAAGTGTGCATCGCTATGGGACGGTTGAGCAGCAATGTAAAATCCGGAATCTTTAATCCTGCTTCAGGCAGGGGCATGAGGCGGTCAACCTTTTCGGCCTCGACAACCTGTAAATCCAGCGAAAGGTGGGGGGCGCCAGCCCTGCCTTCGGGTATATTTAAAAAACGGCTGAACCGGTCTAACCACTGGCCCTGATTACATTTAATACAAATGGTATAGCCTGAAAGGTCGTACCATTTTACCTGTAAATCCTGTTGTATCATCCGCTTACCCTTCTAAAAAAATGGTATACCGGGCTAATGATTCCGGTTCTTCATGATAAGGTTCTTCATCCAGCATGAGCCAGCTATGGCCCTGCAGATCCGGGCCGTCTCTTTTGACCCCTACCACCACCCTGGCGCTAAGCCCTTGAGCAGCAGACCAGTGATACAAAACCAGGCTGCGCCGCAAACAAGGCCGCGAACTTCTGCCGATGCGAGTCAGCCAGAAGGTAGCGCCCCGATAAATCTTGTCCATAGTCTTAAGCTGCGCCATAGTAGGCCGCCCACGATTCGGTTCGAGCCGCGCCGGCTTATGGGAGCGAATTTTCTCCAGAATCCCGGGCATGGGGCGATATCGTACCAAACAATCATAATATAGAGTCAGGCCGCCTATCCAGGCTAATAATGACAAATCCCGGGGAAGATCATAACCTTTATATTGCCACACAACTATGCCCTCTAAATGATAAAACTTACGGTGTAATTTACAATAGTAACTCAAACTGGGCTAATGTTGTAATTAATTCCCGGATGTCCCTTGATAAGACTTCCCGCTCCACCTCATATTCATCAAGCATCTGCTCTATTATTTCATCAACCGTAGCTATTCCGTCTACTTTATTCCAAAAGGAACAAGCCACCTTGTTTAAGCCAAAATACCTACCGGTTACGGGGTTAAGCAAAACTGTTTCTCCATCAACCTCACGCCAGATCACATCCTGGTTTCTTATCAGTACCTCCACCGGCCGGCCTCCTTTTTCCCCTGTAAATTTGTCAGAAAATTAAATTTACAATAAACTGCAAAAATTATATCATATGCTTATACATAATAACATGGACGTATTGTAGGCGAAGGTTTGAGTGGAGGCTTAACTGAAACAGGCATTCCCGTGTATAGGAATGTTCATCCGAGTCAGGCGGCGTCAAGAACTATAATTTGTAATTACAAACTACCAAGCATTCAGAGGTGAAGAAATGCAGAAGCAGAGCTATGAAATTCCGGAAGTGTTAGTGTATGAAGATTTGGCTGGTGTCACTGCGGGAAACGTAAGCAACTAGCGCTGATGAGGAGGCATAACATGAGCAAACAGAATTATGAGACTCCAAACTTAATAGTACATGACGATTTGCGGGATATTACCGCAGGAAATCTTTCTAAAAATTAACTCCGGGTCTAGATTACCGAATCAGGAGAGCCGGTTTACGAAACTCCCGTGGTGGGAATTTAAACCATATTACCGCCGGCTTTTTCAGAAGCTTATTGACAAAACATAAACTGGGCTGCTTAAGTGCAGTCCATTATTTTTTAAACCGGCTATTCTTTGTTAAACCACCGCCGCAGGCTGGCATGGAATATATCGAATTCCTCCACCCGCAGCGCCTTTATGAACACCCCGTAAACTACTAGGCCGGTTACTGCACAGGTTATCAATAAGAGCAGAGAGGACACGGGGCCCCTGTCCAGAAGGGGTTTTAACCAGTTCAGTTCACAATATACCACCCCGCTCATCAATAAGGCCGCCAGGCCTATCTTCAAGCCGCTGATGAGCATGAAGGACGCCTTAATCCTGCCCAGTTTTTTGCGCAACTGCCACAGCAATATTAAAAACCCGGCTATGGTGGCAATCGAGCTCCCCAGAGCCAGCCCCCCGTGAGCCAGGTATTTAACCAGGACCAGGTTCAGCACTACATTTAAGGCCACAGTAGCCATACTGATCTTCATCGGGGTCAATGTGTCCTGAAGGGCATAAAAGGCCTGCAAGACGATTTCACGTACCGACGTGAACGGCATCCCCAGGGCATAAAAAAGCAGGGCGGCCGTGGTCAGTCCTGCCGCCTGGTCGTCAAAGGCGCCGCGCTGGTATACCAGTCTGACCAGCGGTTCCCTTAAGATCATCATCCCCGCCGCACAGGGCAGCAATACCAGCAAGAGGCTGTTGATGGATCGGTATAAAGACTTCTGAAACTTATCATGGTCAGCGATAACAGCGGCTTCGGACATTTCCGGATATATGGCCCGGGCCACCGCAAACCCGATCACCCCGTGGGCCAGGATATTGAGTTTGTTGGCATAGTTCAACGCCGCAATACTACCCTCTAAAAGGCCGGAGGCCAGCATGCGATTCACCAGTAGATTAATCTGTCCGACCCCGGTGCTCACGGTAACAGGAATTATCAGTTTGAGCATCTGTTTCAAGCCGGAATGTTTCCATTCTACCCGGGGGCTGAAGTTAAATCCGCAACGCCGCAACTCAGGTATCTGAAACAGCCATTGCGCAGCCACTGCCAGAACCGTGCCCGCCGCCAGTCCAGCAATTCCCCATTGCCTGGCGCTGAGAATCAAACAGGTTATGATCACGACATTATATGGTATGCCAATAAAAGCGGGATAGAAAAAACGCTTTTGACTCTGCAAAATGCCGGACCCCAGGCCGCTAAGACCCAGAAAGATAATCAAGGGAAACATCACATAGGTCAGTTTCACGGCCAAATCATAGGCTGCTCCGCTGAACCCCGGGGCGACCAGCTGCACGATGATTTCTGCGAAAACCCAGCCCAACCCTATCAAGACCACACAGATGCCCAGCATGATGGTGGTGATAGAGTTCAATAGGGCCAGTACCGAGTCAAACCCCTTCCTCTCCTTGTATTCGGTAACCAGGGGGATCACCGAGGTGGTGAGGCTGGATCCAATCGCCGAAAACAGCAGCTGTGGCACCATCTCTGCTACCAGGAAAGCATCGACCAGATAAGAGGCCCCGAAAAATGCGGCAATTACGGTCTCACGTATAAAACCCAGTATTTTGCTCAAGGCCAATCCGCTGGATATGAGCATGGCATTGAATAAACTGCCTTGGAGCTTACCCTGATGCAGATCTGTCTTCATTGCATATCCTTCTTAAGGCCGGAATATTTATTTCCCTCCGGGCATTGACTGAGGGGGTCTTTAGTCCATCTGACAGTTAAGATGGTTAGGATTGCTTATCCCGCCGCCGGCTCAGGTAATTTTCATATTTGGACTTGACACAGTCCTGTATTTCCTGCTTGAAGCGTTCCTGATTAAAGCGCCGGGCATTTAGACGAATAACCTCAGCGTCAAAACGGCCTTCCCAATTCAAGAAAGCAACCACCGCCTTAACCAGAGACTCTATCTCCTGTTCCTGAAAGAAGACCCCGGTAGCCTCATGCCAATTATGACCATCAGCCGGAATAACCGTTTCGGTAGCTCCCCCCTGCCCGAAGGCGATTACCGGTGTACCGCCGGCCTGGGCCTCCACCGGCACAATACCGAAGTCCTCGTGGGCGGCGAATACCAGAGCCCGGGCCCCGGCCATTAAGGAAGAAAGCTCCTCATTATTGCGATAACCTACAAATTCTATATTCTTACCGGCCAGGGCCTGGCAGTGCTCCTTTTCCGG
>NZ_DIPG01000100.1:17662-21321 GCF_002426325.1 Syntrophomonas sp. UBA5494
ACGGGAGACAAATAAGAAATACTCAGCTTTGCGCTTTGATACGGCAAACTGTTCTGTATTCACTGGAGGATAGATAACCTCGGCCTTACGCCGGTAAGACCGCCATATCCGGGCCGCGGTATAGCGGGAGTTGGCTACAAAGTAATCCACCCGGGAAGAAGCGCAGCCATCCCAGAGGCGGATATAATGCAGAACAGCCCTGGCCAGGGTGGATTTAAAGCCTTTTTGCAGCCGGTTTTCCTTCAGGTAGTGATGGGTCAAATCCCAGGCATAGCGCACCGGGGTATGGCAATAACAAATATGTATCTGTTGAGAGTTGGTCAATACCCCTTTAGCCACACAATGACTGCTGGACAGTATCACCTCGAAATCGCTTAAATCGAACTGTTCAATGGCATACGGAAAAAAGGGCAGGTAAGAACGATACCTTTTTATCACCCCCGGCCTCTGCAACAGAGAGGCTTCAACCCGGGACAGGTCAAAACCCAGGGCCTCCAGGCTGGAAGCTCTATAAAGCAGGGTATATAAGGGTGCTTCCGGATACAGTTGATGAAACGATTGCAGGCACTTTTCAGCTCCGCCCGGCTCGACTACCCAGTCATGTATTAAAGCTATGTTCATAATTTAAATCCTTTGGCAACTTCCTGATAAACTGTCATGGTTGCTGTGGCGGTATTCTGCCAGTTAAACAAAGCCGCCCGGCCACAGCCTTTAAACCCTAAACTTTTCCGCAAATTCTGGTCAGAAAGCAGAAGTTCAACCTTGCCGGCGATATCGGCAGCTTGTGTTGGGTCGACGTAAAGACCCGCATCCCCGACCACCTCCGGCAAGGATGCGGTATTGGATACTACCACGGGGGTTCCACAGGCCATGGCCTCCAGAGGCGGCAAGCCAAAGCCTTCGAAAAGCGAAGGGAAGACCAGCATCTCAGCGCCGCAGTACAGGCGGTGCAAATCTTCATCCGAACAGTTCTCATATTCGCGGATCATGTTTAGTCCCAGCTGGTGCTTGGTGATATCCACCTCGTCAGGCAAGGTCAAGCGCTTGCCGGCGATAACCAGCTGAAGCTCCGGGTGTTTTTCCAGCAGCATGGCATAGGCCTGCAACAATCCTTTTAGATTCTTATGCGGGGCCCGGTTGCCCACAAACAATATATAGCGATGCAGATGATGCCTGGCCTTAAATGCGTCTATTTCTTGCTGCGGCCGGGGAAAAAAATCAGGCGACACACCTAAAGGTATAACCCGGATCTTTTCCTGTAATGCCCGGCTGGGATAATCCTGCAAAAGGTCGTTTGCGGTAGCCGGGGATATGGCGATGACCCTTCCGGCCTTTTTTAGGCTGTTCTTTAATACCATTACACCCGCAGCAATTTGGAGATGGTTGCGCGGCGCCTGGCGTTTAAAAGGAATCAGGTCGTGTATAGTAATCACACTGTTTGCCGGCAAGTTCCAGGGTGCGTTGAAATGGGGTATATGCACCACATCTACATCGGCGTGTTTTCTAATAATCTGCCGGCCCTGCACTTGTTCAGAGACACTATAAATCGGGGCTTCAAAACTTGCAGCCTCGGTTTGCCTCCGCTGAGCCGTATCCAGGCTTTTAATCAATTCCTGATTGTGGCCTGATAACCCAGCCAGCACCACTTGCAGCTGTGGATAGGCTTTGAGCATGGTGGAAGTCAGCATGTGTATATACCGGCCTATGCCGGAATTTTGAATCATACGGCTATCTAATAATACCCGCATAGGTTGAAAAATTCTCTCCTAGTCCATAATTTTGTGCCGGTTGGACTTATCAAAGAGGCCTCCAGTTCAAGTCAACGCCCGTAAGCCGTCAGTTCCCATTAGTATGCTCCTTTACGGTTTAAAACAACCCCTATGGTCCTAAACAGCAGAGAAATATCCATCCACAATGACCAGTTGCGCACATACCATGATTCCATCAAGACCCGCTCCTGGTAATCAATATCATTGCGGCCGCTTACCTGCCATAGCCCGGTGATGCCGGGCAAGACCATCATATATTCCCGGGCCATATCACCAAAGCGTTCCATTTCTTCGGCTACTATGGGACGCGGCCCTACCAGACTCATCTCCCCTTTAAGCACGTTAATCAGTTGAGGAATTTCATCCAGGCTGGTTCGGCGTAGAATCCGTCCGATCCGGGTCACCCGGGGATCATCTTTGAGTTTGAAGTCCCGGTTCCATTGTTCTTGCAGATCAGGATTGTTTTTAAGCAACTGAGGCAATAACTCCTGGGCATTTATCACCATACTGCGAAATTTGTAACATTTGAATACCACACCGTTCTTGCCCAGTCTTCTATGGGCAAATACCGCCGCTCCCGGGCTTTCCAGGCGGATCAATGCCGCTAAAAGCAAGAGCAGCGGCGTCAGTAACAGCAGCAGCAAACCGCCCACAATGACATCAAAAGCCCTTTTACTGATCACATTGGCGCGGCTGGCCAGATTGTTGCGTGTTCTGAAGGCCAGCAGGCGTTCATTGAAGAAGTATTCGGCTTCTCCACCAATGACCGGAATACCTGCCAAATCGGGCACCACCAGAATGGAACGAGTATACGGCTGGACCTGGTTGACGGCTGAAACCAGCTGCGCTCCTGGCAAATCCGGCGCCGCTATCACCACATGCCGAATCCCATACCTTTTGAGTACTAAGGGCAAATCCTCTATAATTCCCAAAATCGGGTATTCCTGATCATTTATAATTATGGGATCCGTATCGTCTGCAGCAGTCACCCCAACCAAGCCACAAACTGTATAACCCAGGTAACGGTCCCTGGATAAGGCCTCCACAATCATCCGCGCCTGCGGCCCGGTGCCGGCTATGAGGCAGGGTTCATTCCACAAACCGGCACTACCCAGTACAGTTTTGGCTAAAAATCGTCCCAATGGCACTGCCGGAAGGGCTAATAGATATCCCCCCAGCAATACGGTTCTGGAAACCTCCCCGCCCAGTTTCATTAAAGAAACCGCAGCAAACGCCAGTATAAAGGTCAGGGTCAGCGCTCGGATCACTTTTCTGCTCTCTTGCCAGAAAGGCAGGCGTGCCGTATATAGACCTTCATAATACATGCACAGCAAATATAATCCCAGAAAAGCCAAGCTGTAATCGGCCAGATGCGCGGGGAGGCTGTCGGGAAAGTGCGGGTATATTAAAGGCAGGAGCCGGAGTCTGACCTGTATGCTGGCTGCCATCACCACCGCCATGCTGAAGATATCCAAGGCGGTCAGGGCGATGATGACTACGAGTTTACGCAGCATCTGGGGCATGGTCAGCCAGGCCATGGAGTTCAGGGTTTCCAGGACCTCGGGGCTGTGGTCGTCTATGGTTCCGGCATCAAGGTGGTTCATATTTCATCCCGCTATTCTAACGTCATCAGTTAAGTTATTTCAACTCATCCCACTGCATCATGTCATGATACAAATCAACCGTGTACTTGTCAGGCCTGCTATCCAGTAAAGCCTGCGCTTCCAGCCTGTGGCCCTGCCTGCTCAGAGAGGCCGCATAAACCGCCTGGAGATCTGCCATTACCCGGTTGGGCTTTTGATTACTCTTAAGCAAGTCCTGATAGATTGGCTCCACCATTCCTATGGCTTCTTGATACTGACCCCGCAGGTAATAAACCCGGGCCATATT
>NZ_DIPG01000100.1:21604-41338 GCF_002426325.1 Syntrophomonas sp. UBA5494
TTGCCTATATCCAGCGGGTTGGCAGCAGTAGTGCGATCCAGTCTGGCCATGATAAGCGAAAAATCGTTCATCAAGGCTGCCGCGTCTACCAGCTGACTTTGAATAACCATATTGCCGGGGGAAAGCTTATCAGCCCTGACCATGGCCGCTAAGGCGTTCTTGTACAATAGGGTCAGATCCTGATCCTCTTGGCCCTGGAGCAGGTTATATTGCTCGGCATAAACCGTTGCCAGTTCGGAGTGATACAATCCATCCCAGGGATATACATCAATGGCCTTTTGGTACTGCCGCGCCGAGCGGTCAAAGGCCCGCTGTTTATCAACGACATCTGATAGCTCATAGGCCTGTACAGCCAAATCACGGCCTGATTCAGCCTTTTGAAAAGCGGCCAGGGCGCTGGCTCCCATAATAAAGATGAATATTCCCAGCAAGACGGACAGAGCTGCGGCTGGCCAGCCCGAAAAACTATATCCTGCTGCCTTTCCGGTCATTATATAGGCAGCATTTATCATGGCCATCAGAGATAACCAGATAATACTCAAAGCAGGCAGAGAAAAGTCGAAGTCGATACTGGCGTGTAAACCCATGGTGATGGCCGTGGCCGCACATCCCCATACCAGCATCCACCTATCCCCGGCAAAGAATTTTTCTGAGTCTGAGCGGATTTGCTCTCTCCAGTTCCGGTATATTGCGGCTAAGGACCAGAACATAGCCAGCCAGATGCCTACAAAGGCCAAAAAGCCTACTGTACCAGCCTCTACCCAAACTTGCACGAAATGATTATGTACGGTTTTGGTCCAGAACAGGTAATCCTGATAGCGATGGTAGAGGCCGTCCCATCCCCCTGCTCCAGCCCCGAAAATGGGATAGTCCTTGACTATGTTCATGCCCCAGCGCATAAAATCCATCCGGGTGACATAGCTGGCATTACCGGACTGCCCTATTTCCCCTAATTCCTTGATCACCGCATGCGATATTCCCAGGCCGCTATTCAGGAATACCAGGCCCAGTGCCACCACTACCAGGGAGCATCCCGCACCTATAATCAATTTGCCTTTAGGGTGGTTCTTAATGAAATAGACTCCCGCCTCCCACAACAGGTATACTGCGGCAGCTGCTGCCATCCCGGCTATAATGAAAATCAACCCGCTTTGCGGACGGGGACCCAAGGCCGCCGGCAGGAAACGGTTGCCGACCGCGAAGGCAACCAGACCCAGTCCGCCCAGGAAATAAACGGTTTTTAACCTTCGCCAGCCCGGCATACCCATGACCAGGATCAATCCTCCCAAAGCCAGAGTCAGCCAGGCGCCTTTGGAAATAGTTGCGAAAACAATAACCTGCAGAAAGTAAACCAAGAGGCTGCAGCCCAATTGCCCGGGCCACTTGCCATCCCTGGTCAAAAGGGACAATGCCAGTATGCTCATGGCTGCCAGGAATGCGGCGGTGGCGTTGTGATATTGCAGGCTGGAATTAATATAACCCTCATCGAAAGCGTCGGGATAAACCGCAAAGCCGCTGGCTGCCAGGATACCTATAATTCCCACCCCAACCGCGGCTAAAAGCATGACCTGGGCCAATCTTTCCAGACGGAGGTGATCAGTGATGACCTGCCCTACCAGCCAGTAGATCATAAAATAGTTAAAGGCCTGCAAAGAGCCATACAAGGCATCTCCGAAATGCACCGCCGTTATCAGGGACAGGGCATAGGCTACGGCGAAGGCCAGAGCTGCCCAGTCCAGAGGGCTGCGGATCAATCTCAAATCCCCGCGCCTCCACTTCATTACCCAAAAACCAATAAACACCACCGCGGTAATAATATGAGCGGTAAACATAGCCCGGGGAAAGAACAGCCCTCTAAAAAAGAGCGGATATGCCACCAACAAGGCTACTACGGCAAACAGCAGCCAATCACGCCACAGATCCCGCACAGGGGCTGTTGCGGATGCAGTTTCCCGCTTTATCCCGGTTTTTAATGCTTTCTCCTTCTTACCCAATATATCTCTCTCCTCAATATATCCCGCTTCTGTCGGCAATTTAAGAAGCTGATCATAACCTGTTTATTCCATAAAAATTGAATATCTCCTTTTATTAGACGATAAAATCCCTGTCTGCCAGCTAAACCGACAAAAAGAAGCGCGGGACGACAGACTGTGGAAACCAATATTCAGAAAAAGAAACTTGAATGATTCTGGAATTGTTGGGAGCGGTCAAGCGGCGCAACGAGCCATCCCGGAAAACCGCTTAGACAGCAATGTATTGCGCTTGTTAAAGCTGACAGGCCGTAGCGCGGCCATCTATGTAACGGTAAGAGAACGCTTGCTTTCATAAGGACTTTAGCTATTTTATTGCGCAGTTTTATAGGACTATTGTGCAAAATGTGTGACTAAATTATTAATTTATGTTACCATATTTAAGGAGATAAAGTCGGATATCTAATTAACGTGAAAACGTCAAAAATTTGTAATATCCTTATGGGTCCTGTCAAAAAGAAAAAGGGCATTATTGTCCAGGTACCCAAATATTCTATTTTTAGACATTTTACAAGAAGCGCTCCGGCTGATTGCCGAGGCGGCTTGGAGTACCTGCCCAATGACCGCATCGCGGCTTATCATACGCGAAATAATTTCGCCAATCCGGGCAATATTCTAATCAAGCGAACTTGTGACATAGTTGTCGGCTTGATTATTTATTTGATACCGGTTCTCGCTGTCATAGCGATTGCCATTACAATAAACTCTCCCGGGGCGGTGGATTTTTGTCATCGCAGAGTTAGGTCGCCTATCCATGGTGCGCCCCTGAAAATACTTTGAGAATTGGACTGCAATCGGCGAATTGTTTCATTCCAATGTGTCTGAGAGTTTGTAAAAAATGGTTAGAAAAATACCCAAAAAAATTCTTTATTGTGCATCCACCGCTTCCCATATCCTAAATTTCCATCTGCCTTATTTGCGGTTTTTTCATGAAATAGGATGGCAGATTGATGTTGCAGTGGGAAACAAAGCAGATATACCTTATGCGGATAACATGATTTTGCTTCCTTTGCGAAAGAGCTTGCTGGTATCGAATAATTTGCGTGCTGTTTATTTCCTTAGACGGCTATTGGCGGAAAAGCAATACGATATTATCAGTGCTCATACCACCCTGGCCGGGGCAGTTGTTCGGCTTGCCGTGCAATTATCAGGTAGGTGTCATGCGAAAATGGTATATACTTCTCATGGCTATTTCTTCAGTGACGAACATATGCTGTCAAATTTGCCTTATCTATGGGTGGAGAAGCTGCTTGCGCCTGTCACAGATGTATTGATGGTCATGAACAAAATGGATTACGAACTAGCCAACCGGTACAGGCTGAGCAAGAATATTATATTGATCCCGGGTATGGGTCTGGATACTGCAAAATTCGCCAAGATAGATCCAAGTGATAAAAAAAAGCTGAAAGTATCCGCCGATTATTATCCGGATGATTTTCTCATCCTTTATGCGGCCGAAATGAGCAAGCGGAAAAACCAGGGTGAATTGATCCGGGCCTTTGCGGCTGCTGCAGCCCGGGAATCGACGATAAAACTATTGCTGGCCGGCGCCGGCCAGTTGGAAAATGAATATAGGGAGCTAGCCAGGGAATCCGGCTGCGGGGAACGTATCTTTTTTCTAGGACATGTCACCGATATGGATTCTTTATATAGAATGTGTGATCTTGCGGTTTCAACCAGCCGCAGCGAAGGGCTGCCGTTTAATGTAATGGAGGCTATGGCCAGTGGACTTCCGGTAGTTGCATCCCGAATAAAAGGGCATATGGATCTGCTGGGCAGTTTGAATGAGGATTGCCTATATAACTTGGGCGATGAACAAGCTCTGGCCAATAAGATTCTATCCTTCAAACGGGACGAGTCATTACGAGATCGAGTAAGGCAAGTGAATCTAATAAATGTTGAGAAATATAGCCTTGAAGAAACGATGTCGGTGATAAAAAAAGTTTATTAGGAAAGTGATTTGAAAGGCTATCTAAAAAATACTTGTTTTGGAAATCTATGCCCAAGTTGCGAAATTGTTTTGCCCATAGATACAATACCTTTACCTCGACGGCTTCTTACGGGATGGATCGATGGAATGTTTATGTTTGGGAATGGCTTCAATTGGTAGCGCCAGCCGTAGTTATGAAATGGAGGACTAAATGTCTGATCCAAGCTTGTCTGTTATTATGGGCGCATACAATATCGAGCATTTAAACGTATTTGAGCTAGCGATGGACTCCGTAATGAAACAGACTATGGAGGATTTCGAGTTCATTATCTGCGATGACGGTTCTGCTGATAATACATATGAAATACTTGCCGATCTCACAAGCAAGGACAGCCGGGTAAAACTGATTAGAAGCTCGGAAAACGAAGGACTGGCATCAGCACTTAACCACTGTATTGCGGCATCGACAGCAGAGTTTATAGCTCGGCAGGATGCAGATGACATATCTTCACCGGATCGTTTTGAAAAACAGCTTGCTTTTTTGAAGGGGCGTCCGGAGATTTCTTTTGTGGGATCAAACGTAACGCTGTACGATGAAACCGGCGACTGGGGAAAAAGGATATTCCCGGAATTACCGGGGCCAAAGGACTTCTTATTTACCCTTCCCTTTGTACACGGAGCGTTAATGTTTCGGAAAAAGGCTTTGCTCGATGCGGACTGCTACCGTGTTGCAAAGGAAACGCGGCGCACGGAAGACTATGATCTTTTGATGCGGATGTATGCCCGGGGCGCGCGCGGAGCAAATATTCAGGAACTCCTGTACCGTTTCCTGGAAGACCAGAATGCCATGAACCGGCGAAAATACCGATACCGGATAGACGAGGCAAAGGTCCGGCTTAATGGATTTCGGGCCTTGGGCCTTTTGCCTGAGGGAATTCCTTATGTACTGAAGCCGCTGATTGTAGGATTGATTCCGGCCGGGGGGCTGAAAAAACTGAAGCTGACCGCAAAACGAAAGTTTTAGAAGAGGTATCATTTATGATTATAGATAAACTCTTAAATCTAAAAAAACTGCTTGCTTCGATCAGATAGTAGCGTATTTGAACAACCTATCCGCTTGATATTATGGACGCAAGTAAATCTGCTGGATGGCGGGCAACGCCGTATTCAAAGAATCTATTCGCTTGATATGGCAGAGGGGAAGCAGGTAATAGCCGTGAGTGACATAAAGATATTTGTGTCTCATCGAATTGATTTAGACAGTGAAACGATAGATAATCCATTGTATATACCCGTACGCTGCGGCGCAGTGTATGACAATAAGAATGATTCAAATATTCAAGGCGACAATACCGGTGATAATATCTCATCCCGGCGCATGAGCTTTTGCGAGTTCACTGTCCAGTACTGGGCGTGGAAGAATATTGACGCAGAATATTACGGGCTGTGTCATTATCGCAGATTTCTTTCTTTTGCAGACAAGCGTTTTAAAACCAACCAATACAACAACATGATCCATGTTCCGATGCTAAACAAAAACTCATTTAGAAAATTTGGCCTCCTGCAACCGGAGGAAATGGAAAAGCTTATCCGAAATTTTGATGTGATTGTCTCCGAATATGCTGATATACGGAGAATGCCCACGCCAATTGGCACTAAGCAGACCGTTTTTGAACATTGGCGTGCTTACGATGGTGAATTTCTTGAAAAATCGACTTTGTACCGATTATTAGAGCTTATTCAGACTCGGCATCCGGAATACTTCTCCTCCGCCAAAGAGTATTTAGAGGCCCATTGGCACAGAGGATACAATTGTTACGTGATGCGCAAAGACTTGTTTTTTAAGATGTGTGAATTTCAATTTGACATTATGTTTGAAATTGAAAAAGCTCTGGATACCACTGGATATTCGGAAACCATGAAGCGTACGCCGGCGTTCATAGGAGAGATATTATACGGTATCTTCATCTATCATATAACAAAGCAAGAAAAATATCGTATAAAGGAATTGCAGTTGGTCTTTTTTGGCAGAACTGATCGCATAGACAGCAAACTTAAGCTGGCTCTCATATATTTATGGTACTGGACGGATTTAACAGTACGCTTTTTGGTTGATCCTATTATACCGAAAGGTACCAAGAGACGGGAGTTTGCAAAGAAGGTTTTTTATAGTGTTTTACCTATAGAGCCCCGTGGCGTTGCGAATCCGAAAAATGTTATAAAAGATCTTAATTAAGTAAAATGTCTGAATTATTGTGGAAGAGTGACGATGACAGACCATTACAGGAGAGGCATGATATGAAAATAATTGGGGTAATTCCAGCACGTTATATGTCGAGTAGATTTGAAGGCAAGCCATTAGCAGACATATGTGGAAAACCTATGATTTGGTGGGTATATCAGCAAGCGGTCAAGGTAAAAGAACTTAACGAGACCTATGTGGCTACTGATGACAGCCGTATAGAGGCAGTATGCAGGGAATATGGTATTAACGTAATAATGACCTCCGAAAATCACAAAACTGGAACCGATCGAGTTGGAGAAGTTGCAGAAAAAATTAATGCAGATCTATATGTGAATATTCAAGGCGATGAACCAATAATTGAGCCGGAAACAATATCAAAAGCAATTGTTCCTTTTTTTGAGGATTATGGGCTGCAGGTATCTAATCTGATGACAAAGATCCATGACCCGGTGGATGTTGTGAACTTCACCGTACCAAAGGTTATAACCAATAAAGACGGTATTGGTTTATACCTTACCCGGAGCCCGGCACCTTATCCCAAAGGCGACATAAACTACAGCTATTACAAACAGGTATGTGTATATGGTTTCAAACCTGAGGCATTACGGTTTTTTTGCACTGCGCCAAGGGGAAAGATTGAGAGCATTGAGGATATTGAAATACTCAGATTCATTGAAAATGGTTATAGAGTGCAATTTATAGAGGTTGACTCGGAGACAGTAGCAGTAGACACACCTAATGATTTGGAGAAGGTAAGAAAGATTCTGGGCCAAAAACTCGACGCGGAGGAAAAATCGTGAAATCAATTTCCATACTTGACTGCACACTTCGTGATGGAGGTTATGTCAACGAATGGATGTTTGGTAAAGGAAATATCAAAACAATCATTACAAAGTTGATCGAAGCAAAGATTGAGATAATTGAATGCGGTTTTATTTCGCAAAAGAATAAATTCAGCAGTGATTCCAGTCAATTTAATTCAGTGGAAGATCTTATTGGATATTTGCCTGAAAACAGGGGTAAAAGCACTTTAGTAGCAATGATTAATTATGGAGAGTATGACCCCTTTGATTTGCCACTTTGTGACGGAAGATCCTTAGACGGAATTCGGGTTGCATTTCATAAAAAGGACAAAGATGAAGCGTTAAAGGTTTGTCAAAAAGTGAAGGCCCGGGGATACAAACTTTTTTTGCAGCCCATGGTTTCACTCAACTACACCGATAAGCAATTTCTGGATTTGATATCAAAGGCCAATGACATTAACCCATATGCTTTTTATATTGTTGATTCTTTTGGAGCCATGAAGAGATCTGATTTGCTGCATCTGTTTTACTTAATTGATTATAATCTGAATCCAGATATTTGCGTTGGACTTCACTCGCATAACAATCTTCAGCTTTCGTATTCACATGCTCAGACGCTAACCAGCCATTTAACAAAAAGGGATTTAATTATTGACTCAAGCATTTTTGGAATGGGAAGAGGTGCCGGAAACCTCAATACTGAATTGTTTGCCGAATATCTAAATCAAGTTAATGGAGCTTGTTATAAAGTGCCCCCCCTGCTCCAGGTTATGGATAGCGTTATTGATCCTATTTACAGATATAAATATTGGGGATATTCCTTGGCGTACTATCTTTCAGCCGTTCACAACTGCCACCCCAATTATGCTACATATCTGGATAACAAAAACACATTGACAGTAGAAAATATCAACGAAATTTTCGGCAGAATGGATAATGATAATAAAGTGATATATGACAAGGACTATGCTGAGAAAGCATACATGAATTACCAAGATGACCGTGTAGCCGATCTTCAGTCGCGAGCGCAATTGAAGGAAAAATTAAAAGGCAAAAATGTGCTTATTCTGGCACCAGGAAAGAGTCTTTACGATGAAAGAAATAAAGTGGCTGCTGCAGCAACAGAGCCAAATACCGTGGTGATTTCAGTAAACTTCCTTCCTGAAGGGTTCGAATTTGAATGCGATTTTGTGTTTGTTAGTAATATAAGAAGGCACGAAGCTATGCAAGGAAAGGGCATCAGTAATTTAATCGTAACTTCGAATATACGTCATAGAGAAAATGCTTCATATGTGATAAACTACTCAGATCTTCTAAACAGCGAGGAGTCTGTTGAAGACAACGCGGCGATGATGCTTGTGTCGCTTCTGATTACACTGGAGGCGGCTTCCGTGCAACTTGCAGGTTTGGATGGTTATACTGCTGACCTCCGCGGCAATTTTGTTCAGGACAACATGGAATTTTTAAAGAAAGCATCGGTAATGGAGGACATGAACAGAGGAATGACGGTTATATTGAAGGAATTCAGCAATCAGATCCCCATTACTTTTGTAACCAGGCCTAGATATGTTCATCCATTTTCAAAATGATATTTAAAGAAAGACTATTGTAAGTGAGAGATAGAAATATGAGAATCCTTAGCTTTGGAGAAATCATGCTGCGGCTCAAATCGCCGAATCAAGAAAGGCTTTTACAGACGCCTGCTTTTGAAGCATCCTTTTGCGGGGCAGAGGCCAATGTGGCAGTCAGTCTTTCCAATTACGGAGAAGACGTTTTTTTTATGACCATTTTGCCTGAAAATATTTTGGGTGACGAGTGCATCAGAGAGCTTCGGCGCTTCGGAGTGCATACGGAAAAGATTATCCGGGGCTCCGGACGTATGGGCATATTATACTTGGAAAGCGGTTCCAACCAAAGACCTAGCAAGGTCATTTATGACAGAGAGTATTCGGCAATTTCAATGGCGGCTCCGGGAGACATTGATTGGAACGTTGTTTTGGACAGTGTTGATTGGTTTCATGTTACAGGGATTACTCCGGCAATATCAGCTTCTGCTGCAGAATTAACTCTTGAAGGTGTAGAAATAGCAAATAGAAAGGGCACTTGCGTTTCTTGTGATTTGAATCATAGAAGCGCACTATGGAAATATGGCAAGAGTGCGCCCGAGGTTATGAGTATCCTGGTAAGCTGTGCCGATGTTGTGATGGCCAACGAAGAAGATATTCAGAATTCGCTTGGAATAAGCATTGATGTATCAGTTAAAAGCAGCAATTTAGATCGTGACAAATACCGTCAATTATCCGAAGCTTTATTAAATACCTACCCAAAACTTAAGCTTGTGGCAATAACCCTGAGAGAAAGCCACAGTGCGGATCGCAACGGATGGGCGGCATGTTTACACGACAGGGAATCCTTCTATGTTAGCAAAAGATATTTCATAAACGATATAGTTGACCGGGTCGGCAGCGGAGATGCTTTTGCCGGGGGGCTGATTTACGGACTGAGCGCTTATAGCGATAAGCAGATGGTTCTTGAATTCGCGGTAGCCGCAAGCTGTCTCAAGCATTCCATACCAGGTGATTTCAACAGGGTCAGTAAGGAAGAGGTTTTGGATCTAATGCAAGGTGAGGTCTCAGGAAGAATCCGTAGATAAGACTCTTCTATTATTAATATAAGTAACCTGATTATCAAATCAAGGGATAAGTCTATGTTTAAATACAATATTTTATAATCCTGAAAGAAGGTACAGAATGGATAAGATATTTCCTGCATTTGAAGAAAACAATATTGCTATTGTTATGACTAGCAGTGATTTTTATTCCCCGTATATTGGAGTACTTCTTTCTTCAATCATTGAAAACTCCTCCAAGAATAATAATTATGATATATTGGTTCTTCAGTCAGATATATCTGAAATTAATAAGATAATGTTAAGGTCAATAATTTCAAATAAAATAAATTTTTCTCTGAGATTTATCGATGTTTCTTTTATCATGGACAAGTATTCATTTGACATCTCAAATCCACGTCTTACCAAATATACTTTTTATAGATTAACAATTTATGAGATTCTTACAGAATATGGTAAAGTAGTGTATTTTGACAGCGATATTGTCGTTAATGCAGATGTTGCAGAATTGTATAATTATAACATTTCCGATTTCTTCCTAGGAGCATGCAAAGATGTTCGCATGGCTGTTTGGTATACATTAAAGCCACATGTTCGCGAATATAATGAGAAGGTTTTACAGTTAAAAGAACCGTATAATTATTTTAATGCGGGAGTAGTACTATATAACTTAGAAGTAATGCGACAATCGTTCACAACAGAATACCTATTAAAAATGTCTGCAAGCCGAAGCTGGCATACTGTTGATCAGGATGTTTTAAATTTGGAATGTGCTGGCAGAGTGGTATTCCTACCATATGAATGGAATATTACCACATTGACATCGGATGAATATGAAAAGGAACTACCTGATGAGATTTGTCAAGCCTATTATGCAGCGAGAGAAAACCCAAAGGCTATACATTATGTTGGTGGATCACTCCCTTGCAATAAACCTGAGGCAGATATGTATCATTACTTTTGGAAATATGCCCGCAATACTCCATTTTACGAATTAATTCTAAGTCGTATGATTGATGGAATTGCTATACAACAAACTGAATCTATTTTATATTCAATAGATAAAATGATTAATGAATCTACTAAATGTACTGCAAATAACAAAAATACGAAGGCTATATGGTTGGAAAATATGTTATTTAAACAGCAAATAAAAGATAAATTTATGCCAATGGTAAACGTATTTCTTCCAAAAGGAACAAAACGTAGAGAAATAGTAAAGCATATTTTTATTCGATAAAATAGAAGGTGATTGTAGGTTGGAAATGGGAAAAATAGCGATTTTTGTATCTCATCGTATTGACCAAAAAAGTGAGCTTGTAAAAAATCCATTATATCATCATATACGTTGTGGAGCGGTTTTTGATAAATCTAATTCCAAACTCCGTGGGGATGATACAGGAGACAATATATCTGAAAAAAGAAACTCATTTTGCGAGTTGACAGTTCAATATTGGGCTTGGAAAAATTACAAAGCAGATTATTATGGGCTTTGTCATTATAGACGATATCTTTCATTTTCTGAAGAGGAGTATCCGCTTAATGATAGAGGCAATGTCCTCGAGCCTGAATTGAACCGTGCATCTAAGCAGAAATTTTTACTTCTGAACAAAAAAAAGATGAAAAAGATCATAATGAACCATGATGTACTGGTGACACGAACATTTAGAGCCGATGAATTAAAAGATCCACCACCTCCACATGAAACGGTTTTTGATCTATGGATGGCGCATACTCGTCTTGTGGAACATTCAACAGTTAGCCTTACGATACAATTAATCCAAGATCGATTTCCTGAATATTTTGAGGCGGCACAAGAATATTTGGCATCTCGAGATTTCCGCGGATACAATTGCTATATTATGCGGCGTGACCTGTTTTTCCAGATGTGCGAATTTCAATTCCATATTCTTTTTGAGTTAGAAAAACATTTGGATATGACAAACTATACCGAAAAGATGAAGAGAACACCGGGATTTATGGGAGAACTTCTTTTTGGTGTCTTTATACATTATTTAGAAATGCAAAATTATAAAATCAAAGAATTGGAGCTTGTGCTATTTTTAGATACAAGACCTGTTGAAAGGAAAGTGTCTATGAAGATAAAAGAGAGAATTAAGAACATAGTAAAAAAAATTGCCCGTGTAATTAGCCCGGCATACCGTATTGCTCTGAAAAATGAGCAGTTATTGCAAAGACTTATAAAAGAAAGCGACTCTAAACGAAACTGGGTTATGACTACACATACAGCTGATTATAATTTGATCGTTGCTTGCCTTGCCAATGAAATTCACGAAACCCATAAAGAATCATTTTCTGAATTTAGAAATTATAATACCGGACGTAATGTTGTGATTGTTGCAACTGGTCCCACGATGAGCTATTATCAGCCCATTAGCGCGGTCCACATAGGAGTAAATAAGGCCTTTAAAAATGAAAAGGTTAATCTGGATTATTATTTTACAACAGATTATGAAAGCAGAAATGATTGGTTTGAAGAACTAAAACATTATAACTTTGTGAAATTTTTTGGTCAATACCCTGCCGGAAGATATAGGGACACATTTCAAGTGTCAGAAAAATTAATTTTAGAAAACAATGCAAGACGTTTCTTCCAGGGCGCACCCAGAGACGAGATACATATAAACATTGAGTATTATCCGCTTATGGGCTTCTATTCTATTGCATTTCAAGCAATACATTTTGCACTTTACACAAACGCAAAAAGAATATTTCTCGTCGGCTGTGACTGTACTTCTGATGGTTATTTTGATGGTTCCAAGCAGAGATTAGAAGAAGTCGTAACCGAAATAGCAGTTCCAGGATGGTTGCGAGGTTATCAAAAGTTCAAAGCGTTTACTGAGCGCTTCTATCCTGAAACGGAGATTATCTCCGTCAATCCAGTCGGCCTGAAGGGCCTGTTTTATGATGTCTATACCGAAAACTATTTGGCTGAGCATCCTGAGATTGACAGGACCCAGTGTGAGATTCTAGATGTAACACAGTATGAGGAGGCATCACTATGAAAGTTGTACTTCTTGCCGGAGGATTTGGAACCAGGATTTCAGAAGAAAGCCACCTCAAACCAAAGCCTATGATTGAGATTGGCGACCAACCAATTCTTTGGCATATCATGAAATTGTATTCTTATTATGGTTTTAATGAGTTCATCATCTGTGCGGGTTATAAACAGCATGTGATCAAAGAATATTTCGCCGATTACTATCTGCACCGGTCTGATATCACCTTTAACTTTGCCAATAAAAATGGCATCAAAATTCATAATAATGTAGCCGAACCATGGCAAGTTACCGTAGTTGATACCGGCCTTAACACAATGACCGGCGGCCGCATTAAGAGGGTACAAGAATACATAGGCAATGAGACTTTTATGATGACATATGGTGATGGGGTATGTGATATAAACTTTAATGAATTATTAAAGTTTCACCGCGCTCATGGTAAATTGGCAACGTTAACTGCGATCCAGCCTGTAGGACGCTTTGGAACTCTTGAGATTCAGCCAGATCATACAATCAGCCATTTTGCGGAAAAGAAAAAGGAAGATGGCGGTTGGATCAATGGCGGATTTATGGTTTTGGAGCCACAGGTGCTTGATTTAATTGAAGGGGATGCTACAATCTTTGAAAAGCAACCTCTTGAGCGGTTGTCTCTAACGGGTCAGCTTGTTGCTTATAGCCATGACGGATTCTGGCAATGTATGGATACTATGAGAGACAAGATGCTTTTGGATGAATTACTTGAAGAGGGCAAGGCGCCTTGGAAAGTTTGGGCTGATTGATGTTGGATTTAGCCTTTTATCAAAGCAAAAGAGTATTCGTTACTGGTCACACGGGTTTCAAAGGTACATGGCTGTGCCGGATGCTGGTTAACCTTGGCGCGAGAGTGACTGGGTACAGTCTGCCAGCGCCAACGCAGCCCAATTTGTTTTCCATGGCGGGATTGGAAGATAAAATAGCCTCAGTTATCGGGGATATCCGGAATTATGATACATTGAAGGGGGCATTTGTTGAGGCAGAGCCGGAAATTGTCTTGCATCTTGCTGCACAGCCCATTGTACGGGACAGCTACAAAATGCCTGCTTATACATATGAGACTAATGTAATGGGTACAGTCAATATCCTGGAATGTATCCGTACTACGAATTCGGTGAAAAGTTTTCTGAATGTCACTACTGACAAAGTCTATCAAAACCACGAATGGGAGTGGGGATATCGTGAGAATGATCCGCTGGATGGCTTCGATCCCTATTCCAATTCTAAAAGCTGTTCTGAACTGGTCACGCATAGTTATAAAAACAGCTTTTTTGCCAATAGCAGGATTGCAATTTCAACAGCCAGGGCGGGAAACGTTATAGGCGGCGGAGATTTTGCCAATGATAGGATCATTCCTGACTGCGTCCGTGCGGTACAGAAAAAAGATAGGATTATCGTCAGAAACCCGCATTCTACCAGGCCTTATCAGCATGTTCTCGAGCCTTTGTATGTTTACCTCTTGATTGCTGCCAAGCAGTTCGAGGAAATGAAATTTCAGGGTTGGTACAATATTGGGCCGGACGAGTGCGACTGTGTCACTACTGGGGCATTGGTCGATTTGTTTTGCCAAAAATGGGGTGGGGAGGCAAAATGGGAAAACCGCTGGACGGGCGGTCCGCACGAGGCGAACTTTTTAAAACTCGACTGCTCAAAGATAAAGTCAGTATTTGGGTGGCGGCCTTACTGGCACATTGATGAAGCCATTGAAAAGATCTGCGATTGGACGAAGGTTTGGTTGTCTGGAGGCAGTATACCCGATCTTATGGACAAACAGATTTCAGAATATTTGGAGGGAATATCGTGAAAAAGGCTCTGGTGACGGGGGCATCCGGTTTTATTGGAAGAGCGCTTACAAAAGAATTGCTTTCGCACGGGGTGGAGGTTATAGCACTCGTGCCCAAAGGCGATAAAAGCAAGTTGCCTGCATCTGAACTTATCAAAGCTGTGCCGATGGAACTCTCGGTTGTTAGAGCATCGCTCCCGCTAATACCTGAAGATAATTATGATATATTCTACCACTTTGCATGGGCTGGATCTGCTGGAGCTGCAAGGGCAGACACCGTGTTACAGCTAAACAATGTTCAGTGGACCATCGACTGCCTTAGATTGGCAAAAGAGATAGGCTGTAAGAGATTTGTATGTGCGGGCAGTATCATGGAGCATGAAACGATGGCGGCGGCCTATACTCAGGGAAATAAGCCGGGTCTTGGTTATATCTATGGTGGAGCCAAGCTGACTGCCCATGTGATGTGCATGTCAGTTGCGGCGGATATCGGCATTGAACTCGTGTGGCCAGAAATTACAAATGCCTATGGCCCCGGTGAATTAAGCCCCAGAATGGTCAATTCGACCATCAGGAAGTGCATATCTGGTGAAACGCCTCAGTTTACTGCCGGCACGCAGAATTATGACTTTGTATATATAGAAGATGTGGCCAGAGCCTTCTATCTGATAGGAGAAAAAGGCAAGCCTTTTCACGAATATCTCATAGGCAGTTCCACAGCTCGGCCGCTAAAGGAGTTTTTACTGGAAATGAAGGCATCGATTGCGCCTGAGCTTGACTTTGTTTTTGGAGAGATACCTTTTACCGGAATAAATTTGCCGCTTTCCAAATTTGATTGCTCAAAGACCGAGGCAGATACGGGCTTTCGGGCAGAGGTCAGTTTTGCTGAAGGTACGCGTCGCACCATGGAATGGCTGAAAGAGATAGAGGTAAATGGATAATGATACAGAAATTTGAATTTTATGAAAGTGAGATAGCCGGACTTATATCGGTCACGCCTTTTAATGCTGATGATATTCGTGGTTGCTTTACAAAAGACTACTCAAAGGAGATTTTTGAACAAAACGGTATAATCCATGACTTGCAGGAGGTTTTCTATACTACCTCACATAAGGGGGTTATACGTGCGCTACATTTTCAGCGGGTCATGCAGCAGCCTAAACTTGTGCGTTGCATTGGGGGCCATATTTACGATGTTGTAGTGGATTTGCGCAAGGACAGCCACACATTCAAAAGGTGGGTTGGGTTCCACCTGACGGGCGAAAACCGTCAACAGCTCCTTATACCTGCAGGCTGCGCGCATGGCTATCTCGTGCTTGAACCTTCTATAGTGTCTTATAAGTGTTCAGAGAAGTTTTATGGGGAGTATGATGATGGTATCATCTGGAACGATCCCGATATCAACATCGAATGGCCACTTGATTTGGTGGGTGGAATTAATAATGTGATATTGGCGGATAAAGATAAGAATCTGCAAACTTTTGTGCAGTTTATGGAGAAATACGGAGGCTTTTAAGTTGGATTGTCTGGTCATAGGCTGTGGGCTGTCTGGCAGCGTTGTTGCACGTTATCTTGCTGATTTGGGAATAAAAGTTACCATATGGGAGCGGCGTAATCACATAGGCGGCAATATGTTTGACTATGTTGATGAGTATGGGATTTTAGTGCATAAATATGGTCCGCATACTTTTCATACGAATAATAAAGCCTTAATTGAATACATACGTCGATTTGGAGAATGGGAAGAATACAAGCTGACATGTATGGCAGAGATTGACGGGAAAACCACACCCACACCGTTTAACTTTCAGACGATTGATGATTATTATCCAATTGAGGAAGCGAATGAACTGAAACGCAGGATACGGGAAGCGTTTGGGAATCGGGAAACCACAACAGTCGTTGAGTTGCTGGAGCATTCAGATGAAATGATTCGAGGCTATGCAAAATTTCTGTTTGATAAGGATTACAGCTTATATACCGCAAAACAGTGGGGTGTTCCTCTTTCGGAAATTGACCCCAGTGTGTTGAAACGGGTTCCGCTACGTTTTTCCTATGATGTAGGCTATTTTGATGACAAATATCAAGTAATGCCTAAAGTTTCATATACTGATTTTTTCAAGAAGCTCCTGGATCACTCCAATATTTCACTTGTGCTCAATGTTGAAGCATTGGAAAGACTGTCTATTTCTGATGATGGGCAAAACCTTCTTATTGATGGGAACATAGCCGATTTTCCAGTTGTATATACGGGTGCCTTGGATGAACTGTTTGGATGTACTGAAGGAAAGCTGCCTTATCGATCCCTTCGTTTTGAATGGGTACATGAAGACATCGATAATTTTCAGGATGCTCCGGTTGTCGCATACCCACAGGCGGAGAATTTTACCCGAATTACCGAATACAAGAAGTTGCCGGTACAAAAGGTGAATGGAACCACTTATGCAGTTGAGTATTCCCAGCCTTACGAATTGGGAATAAAGGCAGAGCCCTATTATCCGGTTTTGACAGAAAAGAGCCAGCGGTTATATAAAAAGTATCGGCGGAGGGCTGATTTAATAAGTAATCTCTACCATTGTGGCAGACTGGCGGATTTTAAATACTACAACATGGATCAGGCGCTGGAACGGGCATTGGCAGTTTGTACGAATATTGAGCGCTCATTAACCAGGTGAATGAATAATAAGCTATATCTTTGAAATTCAAGGATACTGGTGCGTTTGATATATCTATTAAACCTGGGCCGCCGGCATTTTAGTCTCCTGTTGTTCGGGCAATAGATTCAGTGCTGACAGTGATAGTTGATCTTATCAGATTTGACCAACAGGTTTGGAACAGTGTTCAGTCATATATGGAGTACAAAATGCTGCAAAAACTAAAAGGCTATCAATTCCTTTTTGAAGAACTGGTTAAAAGGGATTTTAAAAAGAAATACAAAAGAACAGCGCTGGGTATGGTATGGAGCGTGTTATCTCCATTGCTTATGCTTCTGGTAATGGCGCTTGTTTTTACACAGTTTTTCGGCCGGACAACTGAGCATTACATTATATATTTATTTGCCGGGCAGATCGTATTTAGCTATTTTACGGATGCGACCAACGAAGGAATGCATTCTCTGGTGGGAAACGCCGGCATATTTACCAAAGTGAATGTACCTAAATATTTGTTTTTGCTTTCCAAGAATGTCTCGGCGCTGATCAATTTCGGGCTGATACTGCTAGTGTTTTTTGGATTTATCATAGCGGAGCCGGGCCTGCATTTCACCTGGAAGTACATCTGCCTGATTTTCCCTATTATCTGTCTGATTGTTTTTAATCTGGGCGTAGGACTTATTTTATCGGCTTTATTTGTATTTTTCAAGGATATTGAATATCTGTACCGCGTGTTCACCCAGCTTTTGATGTATTTATCGGCGATCTTTTATAATATTGAGGCTTTTCCGCTTAAAATACAGTATTTGTTTTATTTAAATCCCATCTATGTATGTATCCGGTATTTCAGAAAGATTGTTATAGAAAACGACATTCCTGAGCCGGCCTTTCACCTGCTGCTGGCTTTTTACGCTTTGACTGTATTCGCTATAGGCTGCTGGATGTATAAAAAATACAATCATAAGTTTCTGTATTATGTATGACGGAGGATATGAGAAATGATGCTTAAACTCGAAAACGTATCCATCCGCTACATGACAGGGGATTTTAAGGATATCGGGCTAAAAGAATACGTTATGCGCCGGTTAAAGAACGACTATCAGGTTAAGAATTTCCTGGCGGTGGACGGGGTGTCCTTTGAAATTGAAAAAGGAGATATGCTGGGTATTATAGGAACAAACGGGGCGGGAAAATCAACGTTATTAAAGGCAGTTTCCGGTATCATGGAGCCCACCCAGGGCCGGGTTATAAGAGACGGGAATATAGCGGCGCTTTTGGAACTCGCGTCCGGATTTGACGGAGATCTGACCGTAAAGGAAAATACCTATCTTCGCGGCGCCATGCTGGGCTACACGCGCAATTTTATGAACGCCATGTATCCGCAAATTATCGCTTTTGCCGAGCTGGAGGAATTTCAGGACAGACCTTTTAAACAGCTTTCCTCCGGGATGAAATCCCGCCTGGCTTTTTCTATCGCATCTCTGGTAAAGCCGGAGATTCTTATTCTTGATGAAGTCCTCTCCGTGGGGGACGGCGCCTTTCGCAAAAAGAGCGAGGCAAAAATGCGGGAGATTATCTCCAGTGGTTCAACAACGATTCTGGTATCTCATTCTTTGGAGCAGGTGCGGAACATGTGCAACAAGGTGCTCTGGTTGCATAAGGGGAAGCAGATCGCATTCGGTGATACCAAACCCATTTGCGACCGATATGAGGCATTTCTTGAGAACGGAGTGATCAGAGAATGAAAGATTGCTTGGCTTTCGAAAGCCTGGTTGGCTGATTTTGTGAAAAGAAAGCTAAGATTGGAAAACAAGTTCATTTAGAGAGTGTATTGCAGGGAAAGGCATTGGGTGGATATGTTGTGCAGGCGGTCAGCAAGGCCGGAATTCGACATTCCATGAGCATATTTCGCAATACAAACGTGATTGGTTAAAATATCAATCCAAAAACTTAAGGCTGCCCTTAAGTCCATTTGGACTTATAGGACAGCCTCATCCCTTTTTAACGGTCGTTCATATATTCGGTGATGGCGTCGGCGATGGCTGTGGCGGCCTTGTTCCTGAAAGAGCTGTCCATCAAACAGGCCTCTTCGCTGGGGTTGTTGATAAATGCGGTTTCCACCAGGGCTGAAGGCATGTTCGTATTCATGATCACCGTGAATCTATCCTGCTTGACCCCTCTATCAGCAAGCCGCAATTGTGCTATCAGGTTTTTCTGCAACAGACTGGCCAGTTTGGCGCGCTGGTCTTTCTGCATGAACAATTCCGGATCCTCCAGGGAGGCGTAATAGTAAGTTTCAGTACCTGACGCTGACGGATTATCGGCGGAGTTGCAGTGTACGGATACGAACACCGCAGCATTCAATTCATTGGCGATATTGGCCCGTTCGGACAGGGTCAAATAAATATCGCTGTCCCGGGTATAGGCCACATCGAATTTGCGCGCCGCTAAAATCTGGCCGGCTTTTAAGGCAATATCCAGATTGACGTCTTTCTCATGCAGTACAGATCCGTTGGCCCCGGTATCACGCCCGCCATGGCCGGGATCCAATACCACCAGCTTGTTGTTTTTATTGTCACTGCGTTTGGTGCTTGTCAAAACAATGTT
>NZ_DIPG01000100.1:41549-43708 GCF_002426325.1 Syntrophomonas sp. UBA5494
TCTATGCGCAGAGTGGTGTCCGGAGGCGAACCTGAAGATTCCTTTATGGTCATCTTTTCCAACAGGGGGCTGATCTGATAATCATAAGAGGATCGTTCCACGCCTTGATAGGTCGATTCCAGTTTGATCTCCAATATATCGTTCTTAAGGCTGTAGCTATACTCGCAGGGGGTTAAGGTATACACGATAATGTTGTCGCCGATATTGCCAAATACCTTGCGGCTGATGTCCACAATGCGGTTTTCAATAACCACTGACTCGCGTTTGCCGTCGTCACTTCGCTCGGTGCGGTATTCCAACCCGGCAGGAAGGGTGACGGTGATCACCGCATCGCCGTTGCGGTTTTCCCCTTTTACATTCAGACTCTTCCCGCCCAGGGAAACATTCAAAGGGCTGTTCCCTTTCAAGCTTCGTCCCATTATGGTGTAGACCAGGGTCTGGCCGTTTTCATCAAGGCGGGCTTCCAGCCGGGTACCTGATTCTATATTGATTTTAAAGCCGTCCTCATCTTTGCTGGTATTGTACCAAACCAGCTCATTATCATCGATGGCCGGGGCTCCGGAATTGCCTCCGGGGGTTTCCACCAGCCAGCCGGCAATCCAGGCCAAGCTGCCGCCCCGGCTGACTTGAAACCAGCCGTCTTTCTCATCCACTACCGACAGGCTCTCGCCGGCCGAAGCGGCACTTACCTTGGTATACCCGGTTCCAGGACCATCCCTGAGGTTGACCAGAGATTCCCGCACCACTACCAGCTTACTGCCGGGCACGGTTACAACCGGAGTGGTTGGAGGCTCGGGGCTCTCGATGTGAATGGTCCGCTCGGCTTCGTTCCATGATACTTTACCCCCGAAAGCTTCTCCGACAAATCGCAAGGGCGCCAATGTGCGCCCTCCGACTATCTTGGCCGGTACCTCAATCGGCCAGGCTACACCGTTTACTGTCGGATTAGTCGATCCGATGGGTTGCTGTACAACTACCCCCTGGCGGGTGGCGGTTACGATTCGATTGGATTCATTCCAGTCCACTGTAGCTCCCAAGGCCTCAAAAATGCGGCGCAGAGGAACCAGAGTACGGCCATATTCGATCTGGGGCGGTACATCAAAGCTCAGCAACTGACCATCCAGGTATACTTTGATGTCCGAACCGGCCGAAGCGTTTACAGCTGGCGCGCTGGTCTGAGGAGCTGGCACACTTGTCTGGGGAGCCGCTCCGCTTTGCACCAGGTTGGAGGCTACATAACACACTACACCAGAACTATTTTGCACTTTGCTCCAATCGCCGTCTTGGCCCAGAAGAATCAGGCTATCTCCCTGCCGGGCCTGGCCTACCACCGCGTAGCTGGTTCCAGGCCCTGATCTGAGGTTGACCAGGGTCTCAATCACCTGCACCCTGGCGTCCTTGCTTACATCTATGTATTGGCCGGAAACCCAGCCCTTGAGATCGTTATAACTGATGCGGCACCAGCCGTTTTGCTCTTCGAGAACTGATACCTTGGTGCCCTGCAGTAGATTACCGGTAATGGCATGGTCTGCAGAGGGTCCGCTGCGGACATTGACCACACTTCCGGTTACTAACCCGGAATCGGCTAGAACAAGGGTTTGCCAGGTCAAGAGTATAGCCGCAGCTACCAGGAGCATTGCGGCAATCTTAACCAGACAGATGCGGTGATAAAAATCAGAAAACATCAATCAGGCCTCCTAGGTATGAAGTGCAAAAATAGCCAGTTGCTATTTCGATTGGCTTAAATACGATCATGTGTACTATGCAGGAAACATAGTGTAGATGTCAGGGTCCATCCAGTGAATAAACCGGGGTAACCCCGACAGGTCGACAGCTGTGTAGTTGCTTGGCCGTTTTAACCTGTTATATATACATCTCAGTCCAGTTGAAACTTTCAGCAGCATGGGAAAATTTTGCGAATGGTGTTGAAAAGAAGCAAACTCTCATATTAATTGGGTTATTCTGCTATCTGCCGCTCCAGTTATGGGCGGGACTTGCAGCTACGCTCTACGGTGTGCTGGTAGTACTGGTCTTCCTGTTCTCACGAGTATAGGTTGACTTGGAAGTATCATTAGCGTTGGTCTTGGAATCACCGGAAGCTTCGCCGCTGTTCTTGGAGTCGCCAGAAGTTTCGCTGCTGCTCTTGGAATCGCCAGATG
>NZ_DIPG01000124.1:0-7121 GCF_002426325.1 Syntrophomonas sp. UBA5494
GAGAAGGAACTGCAGGAGGTCTTTTCATGAGTGCAGAAAAAGCCCGGGCATTTGTAGATATCAGCCGTCCAGCTCAGGCATCTCTTCCATCAAATATGATCCATATCTTTGCGCCATGCATCCTGCTACCACAAGGTATTTAAGGCTTCCACGGCTCTTTAAAAGACCGGTTTCAATGATCCGGTCAATTGCTTCTTGACGGGCCTCCTCAATGAAAGCACAGGTATTTATTATTATCAGATCCGCTTTTTCGGGCTGGGATACCAATTTATAACCGGCTTTTTTAAGCCGGTATAGTATTATTTCACTATCAACTCTGTTTTTGGAACATCCCAGACTAATCAGGCCTACATTCACTGGAGAAATCCTTTACTATGAACTCAAGCGGGCCACCCGGAATTCCTTGTGGATAACCTCGCCGCTTTCGCCCAGGGGACCAATTTTGTCGCCATTATAATAAACCTCGATACCCCCGGCGTTGCCTACTGTCAATAAGACCGCCTCCCGGCCTTCAAAAACCTGTTCCTGTCCGGCAGTCAGGGTGCTCGAGAACACTGTCTCCCCGTCTACTATGGCTTTCACCCAGCAGTCGCTCAGAGCCGCGACGCGCACCGTTGCGCTCATATCCCGCTCATCGGTTTGGGCAGGATCGCCGGCAGGATTATTATTCTGCTCCTCAGGCCCGGGGGCAGTTGGGTTTTGCTGCTGCGAGGTTGGGTTTTGGGCCACATTGGGGCTGTGGTTGGAAATGGCGCCGACAATCATGTTCCCCACCCATAAAGCCACCAGCAGAAAGGCGCCAGCCACCACAACATTGCGCCAGTTCATGGCCAGAAACTGGAATTCCGGCCCGGACTTTTGGGGTTGAGGCTGCGTTATTTCGGCTTCTTCTTCATAGCCATAAGCCATTTCCACGAACAAGGCCACCAATACCTCATCGTCCAGATGCAGATAGCGGGCGTATTTTTTGACAAATCCAGTGGCATACACTTTTGGTGGCAGGATATTAAATCTTTCTTTTTCAATCGCATCCAGGTACAGCTTGCGAATTTTAGTTTCCTCTTCAATATGTTCAAGAGTCAGTCCCAGACTCTCTCTTTTCTCTTTAAAAACTTGACCAAATTGCATGTTCTCAACTCCTTCTAATGGTCAATAAAACGGTTTTATTGGCATCATGACCCAACAGACGCAATACCCACACACCGAAGGGCAATGATTAACTATGTCTTGTACTACCAATCATGACCCGACAGACGCAGTACCCACACCCATGCGGATGGCTTGCCGCAGGGGATAGTTGTTGGAAAGGCCATAAACCAAGCCGCATAATAGGTACAACAATTGCCGGGCATGATGAAACGATTGATTGGGTAACAAGGGATATTCCTGAATACCACGATGGTTCATATGCATCACTGCGGAATGACCGTCTGTGATGATACAGTGGTCCATTCCCGCTTCAATCAACTCCTGAATACGGCTGCGATGAAAATCGAACTGTACTATATCCGCCAAACCAAGTACTAACAGATGATAACCTTCCAGATATCGGGGAATGAGTTGGTCAGCTTCCAGGCTCAAACAAGTACACAGGCAGGGCAGTTTTTCACCGTCCTTGTGAATCGCCTTGCGGTACACATATTCCTGCCAAACCGGTTCAACCACCAGCCACTCGCAATTAAATATAACCCATTCCCGTAAATTTAACGCCTTTTCATAATCATCGGGGAAAAAGCCTTCCTTAAATAGTATTTCCCCATTACACCTTACCTGACGGGTGGTGCGCTTGTTATTATGACGGTATATATTGGATATGTCGACTTTTTTTCGGGCTAACTGACTCAAAATCAGTTCTCCCTGTTCATCATTGCCGATAACCGATACTATTTTTACATTTGAGCCAAAATCCGCCAGGGACTGACTGGCTTTAAAAGCAAATCCGCCCCAACTGATATCAATTGACGGTACTCCGCCCTCATCTTCGACATCCACTACCAGCAGGCAGTTTCCCAGGACTACAACCGAAACCACCTCATTGAGCACATAGCCTTTACCAAGAATTACTCCCTTTTTCATCAGGTTGGAGATGTGCACCGCCACCGAAGAGCGGGTAATTCCAAACCTTCGGGCTATTTCCTCCTGGGAAATAAGGGGTTCCTTCTTGAGTAAATCAAGGATTTCCTTTTCCCGGAAGGTCAACCGCATACTAATCCCCTTACTGAACGTTGATCTCTAATTTTCATACTAACATAGTTTATTCCTGGCGTATAGCTTTTCAAATTGCTCTTCATCGATCAAAACTTCACGCCGTTTATTGCTGTCCTGCTCGGATATCAGGCCTCTTTCTTCCATGATATCCACCAGCCGGGCGGCTCGGGCATAACCCACCCGTAAACGCCGCTGCAAGAGTGAAACCGAGGCTTTTTTACCGTCCACAAAAATTTTCAAAGCGTCCCAGAAGAGTTCATCATCGGTTCCGTCAGCCTCTTCGTTGTCGGCGAGCTCCAATTCTTCAATCTCATTAACAGGTTCATCAAGATTAAACTGTGCTTTAATAAAGTCCACGGTTTTTTCAATATCCCGGTCGGAGACAAAAGCTCCCTGAATCCTGAACGGTTTCGCCGCTCCTACCGGCAGGAACAGCATATCCCCTTTACCCAGCAGTTTCTCTGCCCCACCGGCGTCCAATATGGTGCGGGAATCGGTCTGGGATGAGACTGCGAAGGCTATCCGGGAAGGGATATTGGCTTTGATGATCCCAGTGACCACGTCTACTGAAGGCCTCTGAGTAGCTACGATCAAATGCATTCCGGCGGCACGGGCCATTTGAGCCAGCCGGCAGATAGCATCTTCCACATCTACCGGAGCCACCATCATCAGATCTGCCAGCTCATCAATGACAATAACTATATAGGGCAGTTTGTCAGTGCTTATCTGATTATAACGTTGAATATCCCGAGCCCCGCTGCTGGCAAAGAGCTGATAGCGCTTTTCCATCTCTCGAACCATCCAGCGCAGGATTAAAGAGGCCTTTTTAGGATCAGTGACCACCGGGGTCATCAGGTGCGGAATGCCGTTATAAATCGTCAGTTCCACCATTTTCGGGTCGATGAAAACCATTTTCAACTCGGAGGGGGTGCTGTGATATAACATGCTCATAATAATACAGTTCAAGCATACACTTTTGCCCGAGCCGGTGGAGCCAGCGATTAATAGATGGGGCATATCATGCAAACGGGCCACTACCGCATTGCCGCTGATATCTTCCCCCAGGGCGAAAGCCAGCGGGCTTTTCAACTTCTTGAAGGCCGGGGCGGAAATCAAACTGCGCAGGCCCACACTTAGTATTTTGCGGTTCGGTACTTCAATGCCTATGGCGGCCTTACCCGGTATAGGAGCTTCAATGCGTATGCCGGGGGCGGCCAGGTTTAATTGCAGGTCATCGGTCAGGCTGATGATGCGGCTGATTTTCACCCCGGCCCCCGGGGTCAGCTCATAGCGGGTTACAGCCGGGCCGCAGCTGACCTGATTGACCTTAACCGCTACCCCGAAGCTGGCAAAAGTATCCTCCAAAACGGTGATGCTTTCTTTTATATTCTTCTTATCGATCAGACGCTCATTGCTAACATCGTTTAACAATTCCAGGGGGGGCAGACAATAATGCTCTTCCTGACGCGGCCGGGTTTTGATCAGCTGCAGGGGCGGCACCGGTTCGATATCGGCCAGGGCGGCCGCCACCGGCAACGGTTGCTGTATGTCCACAATAGGAACCGGGGGGCGTTCTTCCCGGGGGGACGATGCCTCGGCGCTGTCAATAATCAAAGGGGCTGCAGTGACTGTTTTAGAGCCGCTTTCTTCGGCTGCGGCCTGATAAAACATGACCTCATCAAGCCGGGATTTGGCCTGCAGGGCGCCCTGCTGCAGTCTTTTAAAAACTGTCGCCGCCGGCTGGTCGATGAGCAGGAGCAGCCCCAGCAAGGTGCCGAATAATGCCAGTATGCCCAATCCCACATTTCCCACCAGCTGGATCAAGAGGTAAGCCATACTGCCGCCCAGATAACCGCCGCCCAGACTGGCTTGCCCGGCTTCCCAGGCATTCATGCCCGACGGGGTTTTATAAACCGCAAATAATGTTATACCAACTAGCCCGAGCATGCTTAAGCCCCACATTTGCGTTGACCAGGTCTTCTTGTTTATCCCCAGGTGGGCCGACCATCCCAGAATGAACAAGGGCCCTAATACAGCCCCATCCCCGAAGGCATATTCCAAAGCCGCCTTGATGCCGGTCCCCAGCCAGCCGATGATACGGCTGTCATCGGGAAGGCCCTGGGCTTTGCGCAGACTGACATAGGCAAAGACCGCCAGGGTAAAGGCTACCAGTGACAAAATATCATATTTTAGATGTTCAATGGGACCGGGCGACTTAGGCTCAGCTGGCGCCGTTACCTTTACCGTCCGGGTCCTGGGGGTGCTCTTTTTCTTGGCTGCCATCACGGCCTCCCCATACTGCCGCCTGAATGGGCGGATGGATTTAATGGTAAATTTCTCCTGTATTACGTGAATTCCTGCCTCTCCAGAGGCCAAACCCACAACATATTTATTATGTAAAGTAAATCACCAGAGTAACTATTCCCAGTGCCCACACATACCAGGAAAACACCGATAAGCGGCCTTGATTCACCAGTCGCAGCACCACTTTAATGGCAACATAGCCGAAAAAGGCTGCGGAAAACAAACCGGCGGCAATAGCTGATCCCGGTATGGAGGCCATGGCCTCTGTTCCTAAATCCTTTAATTCTAATAAACCTGCTCCCAGAATAACCGGAATGGAGAGCAGAAAGGAAAAACGCGCCGCAAAAGGCCGTTCCATTCCAACCAAAAGCCCGGCCGAAATGGTGGAGCCCGATCTGGAAATCCCCGGTATTATGGCAATGGCCTGCAGAAGGCCGACCCAAAGCACATCTTTGTAACTGGTCTCCCTGATTTCTTTCAAACCAGGCTTGGCCAGGGCCCATTTCTCGGATACCATCAAGACTGCCCCGGTTATCAGCAAACCTATGCCGACCACCAGTAGTGATTTAAAGGTCTGCTCGAAAATGGGTTCCAGTAAAAACCCGGCCAGTGCGGCCGGAATGCAGCCCACTACTATCAAAAGCGTCAGTTTGCTCCAGGGCTTTCTCAACAGTTCTGCGATATCGCTCCAAAAGGCAATAAAAACCGCCACCAGGGTCCCAATATGCACCAGAACATCAAATGCCAGCGGGGTATTCTGCAGGCCCAAGAGATGTTGAAAAATAATCAGATGCCCGGAACTGCTGACCGGCAAAAACTCGGTCAATCCTTGTACTGCGCCCAGGATTAGGGCTTGTATCACTGTCAAAATCATATACCTCCCAGAAAACTACTTAGTAAATTATAGCACAGCTGCTGCAAAACATACCCATTTCCTGGCGATGAGCGCTCTTTAATCGCAGCATCTCATGGTGTAGGTTTTATCGGCCCGGGGCATGCTAATTAAAGAATTCATCAAGGAAGGGGTAATTTTGTTGACAGAGCCAAACCTCCCCAATCAGGAAGAACCGAAACAAGAAGATAAAATCAGTGCCATCAAAGAACTGGGTACTCCCGAAGTCCCCGGGTTCAAGAGCGACATCCATTGCCTGACCATCAGCGGTCAAATCGAGGGGCATATGGTATTGCCGCCGCAAAACAAAACCACCAAGTACGAACACTTTATTCCCCAGTTGGTAGCTGTGGAAGAAAATCCTAACATCAAAGGGCTGTTGATCGTAATGAATACGGTGGGGGGGGATGTTGAAGCAGGCTTAGCCTTATCTGAAATGATAGCCTCCCTATCCAAGCCGACTGTTTCTATCGTAATGGGCGGAGGACATTCTATCGGGGCCGCTATTGCGGTAAGCTCCGACTATTCTCTGATAGCGCCCACAGCCACCATGACCATACATCCTATACGCCTTACCGGCCTGGTCATCGGGGTTCCTCAGACCTACGAGTACCTGGATAAGATGCAGGACCGGGTGGTGCGTTTCGTGGTGGAGCATTCCCATATAAGCGAGGAGACTTTTCGTGAGCTGATGTTTAGGACCGGCAGCCTGGCCAGGGACATCGGAACGGTTCTGGTGGGCGAAGATGCGGTAAGATGCGGTTTGATCGACGCAGTTGGGGGTATTCGCGATGCCATCGCCAAAATCAATCAACTGAAAGAACAGAAGGGGCTTTTGCAATGATAATGTACTCGCCTGATCCCATGAGCCTGGTTTCCTGGGAGACGCCCAACAGCATAAAGATACCCCTGGCTTCGGGCGGCCATATACTGGCGGAAAGTGCCGAAAGCAACCGTATTCGCATTGTCTCGGTCTGCAGCACCGATCCCATGGACTTCCTGGATTTGCGCTATCAGCCCGGCAACATCCTAAGCCTGGATCCCAGTACCGGCCGTTTGGAATAAAAATTGCGAAACTGTCCCCAAAGGGGCGTTTTTCTAGTGTTTGACCAAGATGTTTTCTGACGCCAGAGGGAAAAATGACAAAAAGGGCCGTCCCCAATTGTCACCTTCTCCTCTGGCATCAGACGCTGTCTTGCTAGATTTCCATGATGATAGGGAGAATCATCGGCTTGCGGCCGGTTTTTTCGTAGAGGTGACGGCTAAGTTTCTCCCGTACCTGGGCTTTAATCATGGCCCACTCGGTCAGTCCTTTCTTCATGCATACTTCCAGGGCTTCCCGTACTTTTTCGCGGGCGTCTTCCATCAATTCCTCCGACTCGCGCACATAGACAAAGCCGCGCGAAACCACATCCGGCCCGGAAACGACGTGTCCGCTTTTCGCGTCCAGCGTGCAGACGACCACGATCAGGCCGTCTTCGCCCAGGTGCTTCCTGTCGCGCAGCACGATGCTGCCGACATCGCCGACGCCGAGGCCGTCCACAAGGACGCGGCCCGCCGGGACGCTGGGAAGCTGGCGCATGTAGTCCTGGTTGATCTCCAGCACGTCTCCGATATCGCCGATATAAATATTCTTAGGGTCCATCCCCATGGCCTGGGCGAGCCTTGCGTGCTTGCGCAGATGCTTCTGCTCGCCGTGGACGGGGATGAAATACTT
>NZ_DIPG01000124.1:7141-7302 GCF_002426325.1 Syntrophomonas sp. UBA5494
AGGCTCTCCGCCAATTTGGCATGAGTCATCAGGTGCCGGTACTCTCCATGCACCGGCATGAAATATTTAGGCTTAATAAGGTTTATCAATATCTTTAATTCTTCCTGGGAGGCATGACCGGAAACGTGAACCCCCATGCGCTTCTCGTAAATAACCTCTGC
>NZ_DIPG01000124.1:7547-12200 GCF_002426325.1 Syntrophomonas sp. UBA5494
GGTAGTCACTATCACCATTTGCTCGGGCGGGTATTGGCTGATGTCTTCGATATCCACCAGTATTCCGGGGGGGATATCTATATAACCAAGCTCGCTGGACACCTGTACGTTATTAACCATGCTGCGTCCTGAGACGGCTACCTTGCGGTTAAATTTCTCAGCGGTGCGGATCACCTGTTGAATGCGATGTACATTGGAGGCAAAAGTAGTGACGATTATACGGCCATCGCATTGGCCGAAGAGGCTGTCAAAGGTGTTCCCCACCACTTTCTCCGACATGGTAAACCCGGGGCGCTCAGCATTGGTACTGTCTGAAAGCATTACCAAAACGCCTTTTTCTGCGATTTCCGCCAGTTTGCGAAAATCAACGGTTTCCCCGTCCACCGGAGTTTGATCCAGTTTGAAATCCCCGGTATGCAGAATTATTCCCAGGGGGGTATGGATGGCGATAGCTAAACAGTCGGGAATACTGTGGCAGACGCGAATAAACTCCACCTGCATATCGCCGAAATCGATGCTGTCGCGGGGTTTGACCACCTGCAAGGATGCATAGTCGATGTCGTGCTCGCGCAGCTTGTTGGCGGCGATCCCTATGGTTAACCTGCTGCCATAGACCGGCGCGTTAACTTCCTTAAGCATATAGGGAAGCCCGCCTACGTGGTCCTCATGGCCATGGGTTAGCAAAACGCCTTTCACTTTGTCCTTATTTTCGATCAAATAGGTAATATCTGGCAACACTATATCTATGCCCAGCAACTCGTCCTCTGGGAACATCAGCCCTGCGTCAATAACCAGAATGGTGTCACCGTATCTGATTGCCGCCATATTTTTCCCTACTTCCCCCAAACCGCCCAGGGGAATGATCTGTAAGCGGGAATCAAGTCCTGACACTTGAGCACCTCCTTATTTAATTTTTTAAAAATGAAAGATACCACCGCACACTTCCACTTGGCTTATTATAGCCGATAATAAGGGTATTAACAACTCCAAGCAAACCCTGCCTATAATTAAGCCAACAGACCAAAAGGGGGCCTCACGGTTAGTCATTTCTTAACACAATGACTAACCGTGAGGCCCCCTTTAGAAGCTAATGGTTATAATAGCTGATATCGCGCCAGCAAGGCTTTTATAAATGCTTGTTCGTTTTCACCCGGCGGTGTCAGGGGCAGACGAAATCCGCCCATGTCATGACCGAGCATATTCAAAGCGGTTTTCACCGGAATGGGATTAGTGGTAATAAACAGGCCCTTAAACATGGCGAACAACTCCCGGTGCAGCTGGCTGGCCCGGTTCACCTCTCCGGCCGCAAAGGCCGCAATCATTTCCGCAATAGGTTTGCCGATCACATGGGAGGCGATGCTGACCACGCCATGGGCCCCCAGAGCCATTAAAGGCAGGGTCAGAGAGTCGTCACCAGAATATACCGTGATTCTTTCCGGGATCATGGTCAAGAGCTGAGAAACCTGATCCATTGAGCCGCTGGCCTCTTTTACCGCAGTGATGTTTTCCACTTCAGCCAGGCGGGCTATGGTCTCGGGCAAGAGATTAGAACTGGTGCGGCCCGGTACATTATAAAGCATCACCGGCACCGGCACACTCTCTGCGATTTTACGAAAATGCTGGTATAAGCCTTCTTGAGTAGGTTTATTATAATAAGGGGTTACCACCATGACGCCGGCCACACCCGTTTTAACCGCAGCCTGGCTCAGTTCCACCACCGCTGCGGTATCATTGCAACCGGTTCCTGCCCACACCGGTACACGATCCCCTACTTGATCCTGTACCGTCTGGTAAAGTTTTAGTTTCTCCTCGTCATTCAACACCGGCGACTCACCGGTTGTGCCGCAAACCACCAGTCCCTCGCTGCCGTTCTTGCAGAGGTACTCGGCTAATTCAGCTGCTTTGGCGTAATTCACACTCAAGTCTTCGTTATAAGGGGTCACCATCGCCGTCATCAGTCTGGGTACTGCCATCCTACGATCACCACCATTTAATTATTTTTCCCCAGTTCAAACTTGTCATGGAGCGCTCTGACCGCCTGTTCCATATGTTCTCTATTCACCAGGCACCATATATTGGTATATGAGTCCCCTGATTGCAAAATGGGAATATCATATTCTGTCAAAGCCTCCACAACCTGGGCCATCACCCCGGGGATCCCGGTCATGGCAGCGCCAACTATGGCAACTTTGGCACAATTAACTTCCACTCCGGGTTCAAAGCCGATACCCCGCAAGGTTTGCTCGGCCTGCTCAGCCATGTCTTCTCCTACCGTAAACAGAATCAGTTCGGGCTGCACGCTGATGAAGTCCACACTGATGGAAGCTTCAGCCAGGCACTTAAAAACTTTTAAAGGCACATCCCTCTGCCGGTCAGGCTCTGTGATGCCTATCTTCAGCTGCGCTATATTCGAGGTGTAAGTGACTCCGGTAATCAGCGCATCGCGGATGATGCTTATGTCGTCATACCCCATGGAATGATGAGTGACCAGGGTGCCGGTTGAATTGGAAAAAGTGGAACGCACCCGCAACGGTATCCCTCGCTGCATGGCAATTTCCACCGCACGGGGATGGATCACCTTGGCTCCATCCCGGGCCAACTGGCAGATTTCATTGTAAGTAATGGCGTTTAAAAGTCTGGCATTGGTTACAATGCGCGGATCAGCGGTCATAATGCCTTCCACATCGGTAAAAATATCAATAAATTCAGCATTCAAAGCCACACCCAAAGCACTGGCGGTGGTGTCGCTGCCGCCCCGTCCCAGAGTGGTTAATTCTCCCTCTTCGGCAGTGCCCTGAAAACCGGCAATAACCGGAACAATCCCCTGTTCCAGACATTCCATTACATTCTTGGGATTGACATATAGAATATGTGCGTTGCCGTAGTTTCCATCGGTGACCAACCCGGCCTGGGCTCCGTTAAAGAAGCGGGCCGCGATCCCCATGGCGTTCAAATGCGATGATAAAATCAAGCCCGAGATCATTTCGCCACAGGACATCAAAAGATCCAGCTCCCGCGGGTTGGGTGAAGGATTTACCGCCCGCATCATATTGATGAAGGTGTCGGTAGCATAAGGATCTCCGGTCCTGCCTATAGCCGAAACCACCACCGCTACTCTATAACCTTCAGCTAGAGTCTGGCTGACAATTTGGCAAACCTGGGCTCTGGCCTGCGAGGTGGCCAGAGAGGTACCACCATATTTCTGAACAACTATCCTCAGTTTAAACACCTTCCTAATAGAGGTTTTTCTCCGCGACGATCTCAGCAATCTGAATCGCGTTGGTCGCCGCGCCTTTCCTGATCTGATCGGCAGCTACCCACAGAGCCAGACCATTTTCACAGGACAGATCCCTGCGAATACGGCCCACAAAAACCTCGTCGCGGTCGGAGCTAAAAAGCGGCATCGGATATATGTTCTGCTCGGGGCTATCCTGCACTACCACCCCGGGGGCAGCGGCCAAAATCTGTCGGGCTTCATCGGGGGATAAGGTTTTTTCGGTTTCTATATATATCGATTCGGAATGACTGCGGTATACCGGAATTCGTACCGCGGTTGCCGCAATCCGCAACTCAGGGGCGTGCATTATCTTCTGGGTCTCTAAGACCATTTTCATTTCTTCTCTGGTATAGGCGTTATCTTCGAAAACATCGATATGCGGAATCACGTTAAATGCTATGGGGTGAACAAATACGTTCAGTTCCGGATCTATACCCTGCATAGCGGCCTGGATGTGCTGATCCAGTTCATCCAAACCGGCTTTGCCCGCACCGGACACCGCCTGGTAGGTAGAAACCAGGATCCTTTTGATAACGGCTGCCTTATGCAAAGGATTAATGGCTACCACCATAATAATTGTGGAGCAATTGGGATTGGCGATGATGCCTTTATGCATGGCAATATCGTCGCCATTTACCTCTGGAACCACCAGAGGCACCTCGGGGTCCATGCGAAACGCATAGCTGTTGTCTATCACCACGCAGTTCTGGGCTACAATACCCGGAGCCATCATTTTGCTGACATCGGATCCGACTGCTAAAAGCGCTATATCGGCACGCTTAAAGGCTTCCGGGCTTGCTCCGGCCACAGTATACTCTTCGCCCTTGAATTTCAAGCGGCTTCCGGCTTCGCGGGGATCTGCCAAGCATATCAATTCCCGCACCGGAAAATTCCTCTCTTCCAAGACCTTGAGCATTTCCTGCCCTACCGCGCCTGTCGCACCCACTATTGCCAACTTAATTCCTACGGCCATCGGATTCGTTACCTCCTGCAAATAATACTAAGAAAATACTATTTATATAATATAGCACACCGTTTTGACCGACTCAATGAATTAGCGGGGGCCGAGCAAGACCGGCTGCAGTTGTTTGCCTTCTAAAGCAGAGACGATAGTATCGTAGACCAGGTCCATATCAGCTTGCAGGGAATTGCTTTTTTCCATGGGATTATCCTGTCTGAAGGGTACAAAATAAATATTTTTTGTATTGAGCAACAGGCCGATGTTTTTAGCGTTCAGCCCCAAGCCGTCATTGGTAGAGATGGCAATAACTACCGGACGCTGATTCCTGAGCTGAGCTTTCATGGCCATTAAGGCGGGCGTGTCAACAATACCGTTGGCAAATTTGGCAATACTATTGCCGGTAGCCGGCATAACC
>NZ_DIPG01000124.1:12333-22532 GCF_002426325.1 Syntrophomonas sp. UBA5494
TTAATAACGCCGCGTCCAGTGATATCATGGATTTCCTGTTTTAAATCATCCACCCGGTAAAAACGGTTGTCGGTTTGGTCGGCGGTATATGAAAAAATGGTATAAAGTTCTGCCCCTGCCTCCCGTAGTCTCTTGAGCTGGAGCATGATTTCCCCAACGGTGCAATGCGACCCGGTTACAACCACTCCGATTCTGATATTGTCCAGCCGCTTTTCCAGTACAGTGTTCACATTTTTCACCTCCGTTCAATCCAGGAGCAGGGGTTCGCCCAACCTGGACATTTCTTGCACAATCAATCTAGGTACAACCTCGGCCAGGATCTTGCCTGAGGTGACCGGAGCCACCTTGCCGGGAAGCCCCGGAGCCAAAATGGCTTTAAGACCAAAATTATTGGCGGCTTCAAAATCAGTTCCGCCGGGTTGTGTGGCCAGGTCGATAACAACCATATTGGGGTTGGCATGTTTTAAAGATTCGGCAGTGAGAACAAGGGCCGGAACCGTATTAAACACCAGATCACTGTCCTTCATGATCTGCTTGAGCTGATCATACTCAGCCCGGCGGCATCCCATCTCCTGGGCTCTGGCTAGCTGCCCCTGATTGCGCGCCACTACGGTTACTTCTGCGCCAAGCGCCTTTAAGTATCTGGCCAGGGTGATGCCGACGCGTCCAAATCCTATGACACAAGACTTACTGCCATGAATGGTTATGCGGCTCTCCATTATGGCTATCTGCAGAGCACCTTCAGCAGTGGGAATTGAGTTGGGTATGGCGATTTCATCTATTTCAGCGATTTCCAGAAGACTGAGGTTTAGGGTCTCACACCATTCCTTGAGGTAGGGACGAGCGGAACCAATAATGACCAGGGCATGGGCAGGCAGCATCTGCAAAGCCGAATAGGTTAAAAGCAGCGGCTCCTCGGTATATACCGCGCGGATGACCCCCTCGGGGTTGGTTCCGGGAAGAGGCATGATAACGACTTCCGCTTCCTTACATGCGTCCTCGACAGTGTTCACCGGCAGGGCGCCATGGCAGACCATATCGCGGGGAAAACCGGCTACTGTAACCGTAGCCCCCATTTTCACCAATTCGTGCACCAGAATCGCTTCCCGGTCATCTCCGCCCAATACGGCAATTTTTATTCCAGACAACACTGAACTCACTGTCTTCCTCCTTTATAGATGTAGTGGCTACAATTATTAGCATTATATGTGTACTTATCAGAACTGGTGCCTGTCTGGAACCGGCCCTGGCTGGCCTTAAAACAGGCAATAAGGCCGTTTAAGGGTGGCTGGACAAAAAAATGTCGCTGGTGCAATTCCAGCGACATGGTGGGTTTATTTTTTAAATATAGCCAGAAATGCCAGCAACTCATACTTACATCAGGGCGTCCATGCCGTAAACCAGTCCTTTTATCCCTACGATTTTTTGCACTGCCATCACTACCCCGGGCATGAAACCAACCCGGTCGTAGGAGTCGTGGCGAATGGTCAAGCTCTGTCCGGGCCCGCCAAAGATCACTTCCTGGTGAGCCACAAAACCGGGCAGACGCACGCTGTGAATGCGGATATCTCCCGCCTTGCCGCCTCGACTGCCGGGTATTTTCTCAAATTCGCGGGAGTTCCTGGGAGGTTGTATGCCCCGGTTGGCATTGATCATCTCTGCAGTCTTTAAGGCCGTACCCGAGGGGGCGTCCATTTTTTGATCATGATGGGTTTCTATAATCTCTACATCGGGGAGGTAGCGGGCTGCTTCCTGGGCGAATTTCATCATTAAGACCGCCCCGATAGCGAAGTTGGGGATTACTGCCACCCCGGTTCCGTTGGCCTGGGCCAATTGCTCCAATTGGGAAAGTTCCGCTTCGTTAAGACCGGTGGTGCCTACCACACAGTTCACCCCGCAGGCTAAAGCCCGGCGGGTGTTATTGAAAACCGCCTGAGGGTTGGTAAAATCAATCATAACATCGGGTTTAACCTTTGCGATCAAGCCTTCCAGGTCATTCTCCAGATCCAGACCGCAGTCTATGCCGGTAAGTTCGGCAAAAGAAACCCCGGGATGCATTACATCCACCAGGCCCGCAATTGCCATGTCGAGTCTGTTCTCCAGGGCTTTGACGGTTTCCCGCCCCATTTTGCCCAGAGCGCCGACAATAATAACCTTTATCGGTGTTGACATACTTCAACCTCCCATTATTTCCTAGCATTTAGTTTTATATATTTTGTTACCGCAGTCAAGATTTGTTATAATCTGCTATATCAACATGAACAACGGGGCTGGCCGGTTGCTTCCCCGTCCCGGCAGGAATGATGAGATGACGCCCTGGCCCGATCGACAGTTGCGCCGGCCTATTTTCACGAAAAAATAAAAAACCCGGGCTAGGCTCCCGGGCTGATTATTGTATGGCTATGGTATTTTAGACCTGATTATAAAGCCTGGCCTGGGCCACTACAAATTTTATGATTTCCTGTACCATGCGCCGTTCGGAAAAAGTCAGGGCAGCCTTTTCGTCTTTGGCACGGTTGACCACTTTCATGAAGCGTTGGGTGCATTTAATCTCATGCCTGATCTTTTCTACGGTTTCCTGTTCCTCAACCGTGTAGTAAAGCCGATTCAGGTGGTCTAGTACCAGTTTCTCGCGGTTGGTGAGTGCAATGACCGCGGCTTGTTCCAAAAGCTCATGTTTGCTCAAGTCATAACTGAGAAAATTATATATCAAGGCCAGACGCTTGCGTTCTTCGCGCGCAAGCAGTATCTCGGTGCTGATTTCTTTTTTGGAACTCTCCAGTTGCATTACCTGTTCCAAAATATTGTTGTATAGACTGACTACCAACTGAGACGTAGTGATCACCTCCCGGCCATTTAGTTATATTTTTAGTTCTCTGTTCCTTGTGGTATTCCTCTTATTATTTAAATATTCTGGTCAGAGAAAATCGACAATCAACCGCTTTGCCGTTATTTACCAAACAGATTGTGAGGGTTTTAAAATGCCTTTTGACGGATTCACCATCGCAGCCATAACCGCAGAATTAAACCTGGCCCTGGCCGGAGCCCGTATTGACAAAATCCACCAGCCGGAAAAAGACGAGCTGGTTTTTTCCATCCGCATGCTGCAAGGGGGCAACCACCGGCTGTTGCTTTCAGCCAATCCGCGCTGGGCACGGATGCATCTGACTGCCAGCCGCAAGGCCAATCCGCCCCGTCCCAGCGCGTTTTGCATGCTGCTGCGCAAACATCTTGAGGGCGGGAAAATCAGAGCCGTAAAACAGCTGGGCTTTGAACGCATGGTGATGGTCGATATCGAGGCTCTGGATGATTTCCGCGAATGGACTATCAGGCGTTTAATCTGCGAGTTCATGGGCCGGCACTCCAATATTATCCTCATCAACCCCGAAACCGGGATTATAATCGACGCCATTAAGAAATTCGGCAGCGATGTGAGTTCTTACCGGGAAGTGCTGCCGGGAAAGCCCTATATAGCACCTCCCGGCCAGAACAAACTCAATCCCCTGGAAACAGAGTACGAGAGCTTTTGCCGCGGCATCTGGGCTCAGGATGAAACCGCCGTATCACAGGCCTTGTTCAGCCTGTTTTCCGGGGTGAGCCCTTTTACGGCCCGCGAGATTTGCCTGATGACAGGCATTAACCCCACTTTGCCGGCAGCGCAATGCGGAGAATATGAGCTGGGCAAACTATACCATCAGGTGAAGGTATTGCTGGAAACGGTGCGGAGCGGAGCGGCACAGCCTACTCTTTCATATCAGGACGGCCACCCGGTTGAGTTCGCCGCATATCCCATCAGTGCCGCCCCCACCCGGGCCTTTGATTCTATCAATACTGCCTGCGATCAATATTATACCGCCAAATTAGACGCATTGCGGCTGGAATCATGGAAGACCAACCTGTCGCGCCACATCAAACTGATTCTGGATAAGGCTTGCAAGAAGCGTTTTTACCAGGAAGGCGACCTGACCGCGGCCCGCAACCAGGAGCAATACAAGATCTGGGGTGAATTGATAACCGCATATTCCTATCAACTGGAGAAAGGCATGACAGAAACCGTGTTGGAGGATTATACTTCCGGTGAAAAAATAGTGATTCCTTTGGATGCCCGCTTCAGCCCGATTACGAATGCTCAGCGCTATTTTAAGCTGTACAACAAGAGCCGCAAAACTATCGCCCACCTGGAAGGCCTCATGGCTGCCAATCAGTTGGAGATAGATTATCTGGAATCAGTCCTGTTGTCTATTCAGCAAGCTGAAAGTACAGATGATATGGAGGAGATCAGCGAAGAGCTGGAAAGGGATAAGAACGGCAGGAACAAAGTAAAAGGAAGAAAGTCGTCCGGACCGCGCACCATGCCGCGCCGGTATCTCTCCAGCGACGGGCTGGACATCCTGGTAGGACGCAATAACCGCCAGAATGACAACCTGACCTTGAAACAATCCGATCCCCACGATTTGTGGCTGCATACCAAAAACATACCCGGTTCGCATGTGATTGTGCGCCTGCCCCGAAAAATAAAATCCATTCAGGAACTGCCCGACGCCACCCTGGAGGAAGCCGCACTCCTGGCCGCCTATTTTAGCAAAGCCCGCCAATCGGAAAAGGTTGAGGTGGACTACACCTTTCGTTCCCAGGTGCGCAAGCCCGGCGGCGCCAAACCGGGTATGGTCATCTACGACAACTACTGGACCATAGTCATCAATCCCCAGGAAAACCGCCTGGCCAAGCTGCTTCAGTCCGAAGTCAAAACACCCGTGACCTAGACCTGGCCGCTCCTGGTCGCCTGGAAGACTTTCCTCCGTGTTTTCCAGTCATCCACGCCTTCCAAATTATTCTATATTAAGTGAGCCGTCTGGATTGGTAGTTACTTTATTGCCGGGTTCCAGAATATAGATCTTTTTTTTGACTTCATCGACCGCCACGTCCCGATTGACGAGGGTGGAAACCTCGTTAGCGGTGGCCAGGGTGCGAATCTGCACCCCGTTGTCATACAGCTGCAGGGTCAGCTGGCCGTAATCCTTTTTCACCACTTCGGTCTGGCTGCGCTGATAAGTTTTCATGAAAACGTATTCATAGCCGCCTTCTTTATACTGCATCTCGTTTCCGTTTAGATATACCTTCATCTTTATCCACCTTACAGCATGTCAGCCTAAGCCCGGCTGCCAGGCTTTACTAGCGGCAGTTTGCCTTCCCGGCACAGCGGGCAGTCCTCGGCCTCCCAGGAGGTTATGTCCAGAGACAAGACCGCGGCCTGTTTCACCCCGAAGTCCACCGAACCATTGCTGCGGTCCACCAGAACCCCGACACCTGCCACCTGTCCTCCCAGTTTCTCGACAACTTCTATAGCCTCTTTAACTGAACCTCCGGTAGTCACCACATCTTCCACAACCAGAATGCGCTGACCAGGCTCGATGCTAAAACCGCGCCTCAAGGCCATCTGGCCATTCTCTCTTTCGGTAAACATGCCTAAAACCCCTAACTGGCGGGCCACCTCATATGCTACCACGATGCCTCCCATAGCCGGTCCAATTACCAATTCCACTCCGTCATCTTTGAAGACCTCGGCCAGGTGCCGGGCCAGTTGTTCTGTGAATGCCGGATATTTTAAGACCTGGGCGCACTGCATGTATTGATTGCTGTGCCGTCCCGAGGTGAGCCGGAAATGCCCTTCTAATAAGGCTCCGGCCTGGCTGAATATCTCTATAGCCTGTGTTTTTTCTAGCATTTTGCTGCCTCCAATTCCTCTATAATCTTCTGGGCTGCTGCCACCTTATCCGCCGCTGCGGTGATGGGCCGCCCGATGACTATGTAGTCAGCTCCCAGCTCAACCGCCTGTGCCGGTGTGGTGATGCGCTTCTGATCATTGGCCTCCGACCAGGCCGGTCTGATCCCCGGGGTCACAATCTTAAAATCCGCTCCGCAGGCGGTACGGATGGCGGCGATCTCCCGCGGTGAGCAGACTACGCCTCCGATGCCGCAGTCCCTGGCCGCCAGGGCCCACTTAACCACCACCTGTTCCACGGTCAAACCGGAGATAAGCATATCACTTTCCAGATCTGGCTGGGCAATACTGGTCAAAACCGTCACCGCCAGTGTTAATGGGAGCGGAACCCCCAGCCGCGCTGCTTCCTGCTTAACCTCACGGCTCAGTTCGCTCATCATGGCCCGCCCCCCGGCGGCATGAATATTGAACATGGCACAGTTCAGTCTGGTCATGACTCGCCCCGCGGCGGCTACGGTATTGGGTATATCATGGAACTTTAGATCTACAAAAACCTGACCTCCGCAGTCGTTGATTTCTGAGACAATGGAGGGTCCGGTGCTGTTATAAAGCTGCATACCCACTTTAAAAACTCCTACATACGGAGCCAACTCTTTCACCAGGGTCAGGGCTTGGCGCCTGGTATCCACATCCAGGGCCAGAATAATGCGGTCTTTAGCCTGCAAAGCTTTTCCTCCTCTTGCATTAATCTAAGTATGAATCAGCTCGATAGATGTTGAGAAAATCTCTCTTACGGTTTTAACCAGCCTGTTTAATCCTATAAGCTTTTCTCATTTCACAGTAATCCACAGGAATTGCGTTTTACTGCACAAAGGGGCGGCGCCCGCAGTTCTGAAGGTCAGATACGATGGGCCGCTCCCACCAGTTCATCTATGCTGTTCAGACCTTGTTCCAGCAAATACTGCTTGATTCCTTCGCTGATCTCCAACGGCAGTGCCGGATTGACGAACAACCCGGTGCCTACCGACACGGCCCGGGCCCCAACCATGATAAACTCCAGGGCATCACTGGTATTGACAATACCGCCGCCGCCCAGGATAGGCAAGGCCACTTCCCGGTAAACCTGGTAGATCATCCTTAATGCCACCGGCTTGATGGCCGGTCCGGACAAACCGCCAAACACATTGCCCAGAACCGGCCGGCGAGTCTTCACATCCACAGCCATGCCCAGCAGGGTGTTGATCATCGACAGGGCATCAGCGCCGCCCCGCTCGGCAGCTCTGGCAATAGCCACAATATCGGTGACGTTGGGCGACAGCTTGGGAATCACCGGCAGCGCAGTCTGTGCTTTTACTGCCCTTACCACCGCTTCCACCATAGCGGGATCGGTACCGAACTGCAAGCCGCCCTGTTTGACATTGGGGCAGGAAATATTCAGTTCAATTGCGGCCACTCCCGGCTGCCTGCCTATGATGGCGGCGGCTTGTTCATAATCCTCCACGGTGTTGCCGGCGATGTTGGCTACCACCGTCACTCCTCCCTGCCGCAGCCTGGGCAGATGGAAAGACACAAAAGCCTCCACCCCGGGGTTTTCCAGCCCGATGGCATTGAGCATGCCGGCCGGAGTCTCACATATACGCGGCGGAGGATTGCCAATGCGCTTCTCCAGGGTAGTTCCTTTTACAATCACCGCCCCGATCGAGGCGGGATCAACATAATCCTGGTATTCAAAGCCGTAGCCAAAGGTTCCCGATGCCACCGCTACAGGGTTTTTCATCATCAGGCCCCCCAGGTTGACTGATAGATCCAGGGATGGCGCCGATACGGCCAAATCCTTCTTCAAAGCCGGCCCTCCCATCAAGTTTTTTTAACCCAAATTTAACAAAGGCCTAACCACAGCTTAAAATAGTTGCAATACAATATAATCACGGTGTTGGCAAAAACTATACGTCCCCTTTAAGTCCTCACAGATTAATGACCGGTTATCCGGTCATTAATGCTGAAACAGCAAATCCATGTCAAAAACCGGCCCGTCTTTGCAAACCTTCACATAATCATCATCCTCGGGTTTGAGTTTGCGGGCACAGCCCAAACAGGCGCCTACGCCGCAGGCCATGGCTTCTTCAAGCGACACTTCCCCCCTGATGCTGTGCCGGCGGGCAAAAACGGTCACGGCTTCCATCATCATTTCCGGACCGCAGGTATATATCATGTCTACCCCGGCAAATTGCGGCTGTTCTTGCAGTAGTCCCACCACTGTGCCTTTATAGCCCAGGCTGCCGTCCATGGTAGCCGGCCAGGTTTGAATACCCAGTTCATTGAACTTGCGTTCAAAGGCAGCGGCCTCGCTACGGGATGCCGCCCCGCAGGCGGCCTCAACAGGGTGTCCCTTCTCCTGCAAGACCCTGGCTAAATATACGAGCGGGGCTATGCCCACTCCTCCGCCTACTAACAGCGCGCTTTTTCCAGCTGCAGGGAGAGTAAATCCTTTCCCCAACGGCCCCATGATATCCACATGCTCCCTGCTCCCGATCTTCTTCAGCAGCTCGGTGCCCCGCCCCACCACTTTGTAGAGCAGGGTGATGCTGCCGAGTTTCTTGTCCACATCATAGAGGCTTAAAGGCCTTCTCAAGAGGGGGTCGTGAGTCTGACCGGGGCGAAGATGCACAAATTGTCCCGGTTGTGCCTCCCGGGCGACTTGCGGGGCTATAATCTCGATTTCATATAAGTGGTGGCCCACTTTTTGATGGGCTGCAACTAATCCTTTTTCCACAGCAGGCATTATCTTACCTCCGAGTCTAATCATACCATCAAATCTTTACTGGCGGAATTCGGCCACATATTCCTGCAAGGATTGCACCTCCTGAGGCTTGGCCTCCTCATTCCCTTTTAAGACTTCCAGAATCACCTTCAAAGTGTCAAGAGAGGTTAAACAGGGCACATTTAATTCCACTGCAGCCCGGCGGATATGAAATCCGTCGCTGAACGGCCTGCGCCCCTGAGTAAGCGTGTTTACCACCACATCCACCTGACCTTCCCGAATCAGATCGACGATATTGGGGGAACCTTCTTTGAGCTTCTTAACTCGTTGCACCTTCACTCCGTATTCTTCAAGGGCCTGGGCGGTTCCTTCCGTGGCGGTGATCTTAAACCCCAGCCTGGCGAACTCGGCAATAACCGGGATAGCCTCGGTTTTATCTTTGTCAGATACGGTGGCCACCATGGCGCCGGCCCCTTTGACTTCCACTCCTGCTGCCTGCAGGCCCTTGTAGACCGCGCTGTTCAGGTTATGAGCGATTCCCAGTACTTCTCCGGTGGATTTCATCTCCGGTCCCAAGTTGATGTCCACCTGATGCAGTTTGTTGAAAGAAAACACCGGCACTTTTACGGCGTAGAAAGCGGGGGTTTTATAAAGCCCCCCCGGGTAGCCCAGGTCGCCAAGGGTTCTGCCCAGCATAATCTCCGTGGCCAGCTTGACCATTGGAATACCGGTGATTTTGCTGACAAAAGGCACGGTGCGGCTGGAACGCGGGTTAACCTCCAGAACATAGAGCTCGTCTTCATATTCAACAAATTGAATATTGATAAGGCCTTTGACCTTTAATTCCAGGGCCAGGCGAATCGTGTAATCCACCACCTTATCCCGGATAAAATCACTTAGGCTGTGAGCCGGGAAAACCGCCATACTGTCGCCGGAATGCACCCCGGCCCGCTCGATGTGCTGCATTATACCGGGGATCAGGACCTCGCTGCCGTCACAGACTGCATCCACCTCGATCTCCCTGCCCAGCAGGTATTTATCCACCAGAACCGGATGCTCCGGGCTGGCCTTGACCGCAGTCTGCATATATTCACGCAGTTCGTCTTCACTGTATACGATCTCCATGGCCCTGCCCCCGAGAACATAAGAAGGCCGAACCAGAACCGGGTAGCCGATTTCAGCGCCCACCTTCACGGCCTCATCGGGATGGAATACCGTTTTCCCCGGCGGGCGGGGAATGCCCAGTTGCTCCACCATGGTATCGAAGCGGTTGCGGTCCTCAGCCCTGTCGATGCTCTCATTGCTGGTCCCAAATATTTTTACCCCGGCCCTGGACAACGGCCCGGCCAGGTTGATGGCAGTCTGCCCGCCGAATTGCACAATCACGCCTTCAGGGCGCTCTTCCTCGATAATATTCATCACATCTTCGTAAACCAGCGGCTCAAAATACAGCCGGTCTGAGGTGTCAAAATCGGTGCTGACGGTTTCGGGGTTGTTGTTGGCTATGATGGCCTTTAAGCCCGCCTCCCGCAAAGCCCACACGCAGTGCACCGAACAGTAGTCGAACTCCACGCCCTGGCCGATCCGGATCGGTCCGGAGCCGATGACCAGAACCTTGCGGTCGCCGTCCTGGTGGATGGCTTCATTCTCCTCCTCGTAGCAGGAATAGAAATAAGGGGTTTCGGCATCAAACTCGGCCGCACAGGTATCCACCAG
>NZ_DIPG01000124.1:22692-30591 GCF_002426325.1 Syntrophomonas sp. UBA5494
TCCCCTTAAAATAAGCGATTTCACTGTCTGATACTCCGATTTTTTTGGCCTCGTTGAGTATATCCAATCCCAACGGGGTCTTTTCCAAGCGCCGTGAGAAATCGATGATATTTTTGAATTTTTTAAGAAAATACTTGTCAATTGCGGTGATATCATGCAGTTCATCTATAGAAGCTCCGCGCATGAAAGCCTCGGCGATTATAAAAATACGCTCATCATCGGCATGGCTAAGGCGGGCTTTGAGTTCTACATCGCCCAATTCAGTCAATTCCGGCAGACGCAGCCCGTTGATGCCGATTTCCAGGGAGCGGATAGATTTGAGAAAAGCGGCTTCAAAACTGCGATCAATGGCCATGACCTCACCGGTGGCCTTCATCTGCGTCCCCAGGCGGCGATCACCGAACACGAATTTGTCAAATGGCCAGCGCGGCACCTTGAGGACTACGTAGTCGATAGCCGGTTCAAAGCAGGCCGTGGTTTTTCCGGTGATGGCATTGAGGATTTCGTCCAGGTTGTAGCCGATGGCGATTTTGGTGGTCACCTTGGCAATGGGATACCCGGTGGCTTTGGAAGCCAGGGCGCTGGAACGGCTCACCCGCGGATTCACCTCGATGACAAAATATTTCTTGCTCAAGGGATCCAGGGCAAACTGTATATTACATCCCCCGGCGATCCTCAAGGAACGGATAATTTTTAACGAGGCTGAGCGCAGCATCTGATATTCTTCGTCAGTAAGGGTTTGGGCCGGAGCGACTACTATGCTGTCTCCAGTGTGTATGCCTACCGGATCGACATTCTCCATGCTGCAGATGGTGATGCAATTGTCGTTGTGGTCGCGCATCACCTCGAACTCGATCTCCTTGTATCCGGCTACGCTGCGCTCGATCAGAGCCTGGTGAATGGCGCTGCTCTTCAAGCCGCGGGTGGCGATTTCCATCAATTCGTCGTCGTTGTGCGCAGTGCCGCCTCCGGTGCCGCCCAGGGTATAGGCCGGGCGTACTATCAGCGGGTAGCCCACCTCGGCCGCAAACTGCAGGGCCTGGTCTACGTTATGGACAATGTCGCTCTCGGGTATGGGCTCTCCGATTTCCTCCATAGTGGTCTTGAACATCTCCCGGTCCTCGGCGCGGTAAATTGCCTCTAAAGGCATTCCCAGCACCGGCACCCCTTTTTCTTCAAGGATGCCAGCTTTGTCAAGAGACAGAGCCATATTCAGCCCCACCTGGCCGCCCAGATTGGCTATGATCCCGTCCGGTTTCTCCCGGTCCAGAATCCTCACCACGGATTCAACGGTGATGGGCTCCATATAAACCCGGTCAGCAATGTCGGTATCGGTCATTATGGTAGCCGGATTACTGTTTAACAATACAACTTCGATGCCTTCTTCTTTGATGGCCTTGCAGGCCTGGGTGCCGGCATAGTCAAACTCCGCGGCCTGCCCGATAATAATCGGGCCTGATCCGATGACCAGGACCTTTTTCAGGTTTTTGTCCAGTGGCATAAGTCTATCCTCCAGTTCAGGCACACCTATGGTTTCAGCATGCCCACAAAATCGTCCAGGAAAAATCCGGTTTCACTGTATCCCGGGAAGCCCTCGGGATCGAATTGCACTGAGTAAACCGGCAGGCTTAAATGCGCGATGCCTTCCACACTGCCGTCGTTCAAGCTGCGCAGGGTGACTCGAACATTCAGGCCGGACAGGGATGCTTCGTCTATATGAAAACCGTGGTTTTGTGTGGTAATATAAACGCGTCCATTTTTGAGGTCTTTCACCGGATGGTTGCTGCCGCGATGGCCGTAAGGCAAGCGTTTGATTTTAGCGCCCAGGGCCATAGCCAGTACCTGGTGACCCAGGCCGATGCCAAAGATAGGCTTCTTACCCAGGAGGGAGCGGCAGGTTTCAGTCACATAGGCGATTGCCTCAGGATCTCCCGGCCCGTCGGATATCAGGATCCCCTGCGGGTTCAGTTCGAGTATTTCTCGGGCCGTGGTCCGGGCCGGCACCGCCACCACCTCGCAGCCGCGTTTGGTCAAAAGGTCGATATAACCGCGCTTGGTACCCAGATCCACCATTACCACCCTCAGGTCTCCGGCCCCGAACTTCATGATGTTCTTGCGGGTCACATACTGCACCAGATCGCCTTCCAGTTCCTTCCTGGCGTTTCTGGCCTTATCTTCCAGCCAGCTCAGATTCTCGATCGAATCCGTGATTATGCCCCCCATACTGCCCTCATTGCGAATCACCCGGGTCAGCGCCCGGGTATCCACCTCGGTTAAAACCGCAATTTCACTCTTGTTAAGAAAGCTGATCAGATCGGTTTCCATTTCATAATGGCTTGGGAAATCGGTGGCCTCGCGCAGCACCAGGCCGCGCAGCATAGCCCCTTTGGAGGCATAGCTTTTCTGAACCAGGCCCACGTTGCCCACCAGGGGATAGGTCATAATTACGATCTGACCGTAATAGGACGGATCGGTAATAATATCCTGATAACTGATCATGGCGGTGGTGAATACCACTTCACCCCCGGCCATCATGCAATCGTTCAACAGTTTGCCGGTAAACACCCTGCCGTTTTCAAGCACCAGGTAGCCTTTCACCTTATCTTCACTCCTCTATTATCCTGCCGTTGATATAAACCAGCTTGCCGGCTACAATGGTGGCCCAGGGCCATCCGGTAAGCTGCATGCCCTTAAATGGAGTATTCTTTCCTTTGGAATAAAATTGCTGCGGAGTAACGGTTTTGGTCAAATCAGGATCAATGATGGTAATATCCGCGGTATCCCCGGCATTGAGCCGGCCTTTGGCCAGCCCCATGACGTTGGCCGGGCCGGTAGTAAACAGCCTGACCATTTCTGGCAGGGGGAGCAGATTCTGGCTGACCAGCTGGTCCATGATTACCGCCACGGCGGTTTCCAGTCCGGAAATCCCCACTGCAGCCAGGTTGTATTCACAATCCTTGCTCTCCAGATGATGGGGAGCATGGTCAGTGGCGATGCAGTCTATGGTGCCTTCTAACAGTGCGGCCCTCAAGGCCGCAATATGTTCTTGTGATCGCAATGGCGGCATTACCTTGGTATCGGTATCGTAAGTGCCCACTATCTCATCACTTAAGGTGAGGTGATGCGGGGTTACCTCACAGGTAACATTCAAGCCCTCCGCTTTAGCCTGGCGGATCAGCTCCATCGCACCGGCTGTAGAAGCATGACAAATATGTAACTGCCCTCCGGTGAGACGGGCCAGAACTATATCCCGGGCTACCATCACTTCTTCGGCTGCCGCCGGTATGCCTTTCAATCCATAATAGGTCGAGTAGTAGCCTTCGTGCATCTGTCCGTCAGCGGTCAGATTCAGGTCTTCGCTATGGGACAATACGGGCACTCCGAACATCTTGGTATATTCCAGGGCATTCCGCATCACGCCGGCTTTGCTGACCGGTCTGCCGTCATCTGAAAAGGCCACACAGCCCGCTGCTAGTAAATCGGCATACTCGCTCAATTCATCTCCGGCTTGCTTCTTGGTAATGCTGCCGATCGGCAAGACATTTACCACACCACTGCGCTGAGCCCGCTCTCTGACAAAGCGTGCTACCGCCATGTTGTCAATCACCGGACTGGTGTTGGGCATACAGCACACGGTGGTAAATCCGCCTGCCGCTGCCGCACGGGTGCCGGAGGCCAGGTCTTCTTTATATTCGAAACCGGGTTCGCGCAGATGGACATGAATATCTATAAATCCGGGGCACACTATTTTTCCGGCTGCATCCAGGGTTTCTGCATCCTTAGACTTGAGGCTCTTGCCCACCCTGGTTATTTTGCCGTCTTCCACCAGAATGTCCAATAGCTCGTCCCGCTTATTTTCGGGATCTATCACCCGCCCGCCTTTAACCAGCAATTTCATCTTTGGAACCCCCCATCATCAGGAATAGAATGGCCATTCTCACTGCCACTCCGTTTGTCACCTGTTCGTTGATCAAAGCCTGCGTGCTGTCGGCCAGGGCGCTGGAAATTTCCACCCCCCGGTTCATGGGACCGGGGTGCAGGATCAGGGCATCCTCCTGGGCGCCTTTGAGGCGCTGCGGATTGACCATGTAGAGGTCGGCATATTCATCCAGGGAGGGAAACAATGCGGCCTGCTGCCGTTCCCGCTGTATGCGCAGGATGTTGACCACATCAGCTCCTTTAACCGCTTCTTCCAGGCTATAATAGCTTTTTACCCCCAGCTTCTCCACTTCTGGAGGAATTAGTGTGGAAGGCCCCACAACTCGAATCTCGCAGCCGTACCGGGTTAGTCCGTAGATATTGGAGCGGGCCACCCGGCTGTGGAGTATATCTCCCACGATAGCGACCTTCAGATTTTCCAGGGTGCCTTTGTGCTCTTTGATGGTGAACATATCCAGCAAGGCCTGGGTAGGGTGTTCGTTCTGTCCGTCGCCGGCATTGACGACTCGCATATTAGTGTTGCGGGCTGCGTAATGGGGAGCCCCGCTCATGCTGTGGCGCATTACCATAAGATCGAAGCCCATCACCTCAATGGTCTTGATGGTATCGCGCAGGCTCTCTCCCTTCTGCACGCTGCTGGTACTCACTGCCAGATTGACGGTATCCGCGCTCAGGTATTTGCCCGCAATCTCAAATGAGGTGCGGGTGCGGGTGCTGTTCTCATAAAAAATGGTCACCATGGCTTTCCCTCTAAGGGTGGGAACCTTTTTGATATCGCGTTTGATTACGTCCTTCATGGGCACCGCAGTATTCAGAATCTGATCAATTTCAGCCCTGCTCAGATCCTTGATGCCCAGCAAGTCTTTCCTCCGGTCCAGTTTCACCTTAACGCCTCCTTATTACCTAGCCTTACCTATCAACTAGCGCACAACTCCCCGGCCGGTTTGAGTTTTTTCCTTAAGCTACGCCAGAGTATTCAGCCGCTTATAGCGAATGAGTCCTTCAGATGTCAAGCCGGCCGCCCGACTGCCTTAGAAGACCTCTCTCCGTTTGGCGGGTCGTCTTTGTTTTCCCTGTTAATCCTTGGCCTCCTTATATGCAGGCACAAAAAAACCTTCCTTGTTGATGCTGCAAGGAAGGTTCCGCTTCGGCTGAGGCTTTCTCCCTTGCTGGCCTCTCGGGACCAATTTAAAGGGATGTTATTTATGTTTCCGCTACCGGTTCTTGTATTACCACTTTATCTGTTCCATCGATCTCCGCCACCAGAACCGATACAATTTCTTGAGCGGAGGTGGGAACATTTTTTCCTATGTAATCCGCTTTGATGGGCAGCTCCCGGTGGCCTCTGTCCACCAAAACCGCCAGTTGAATGCGCCGCGGCCGGCCCAGGTCTATCAAGGCATCCATGGCCGCCCTCACGGTTCGCCCGGTGTATAGGACATCGTCTACCAGGATAATCACCTTGCCGTTGATGTCAAAGTCAACCTCGGTGCGATGCACCATGGGCTGGGTGGAAAGGGTAGTCAGGTCGTCCCGGTACAGGGTGATATCTAAAATGCCCACCGGCACCTTGACGCTCTCTATCTCTCCGATGCGTTCGGCCAGTCGCTGTGCCAGCGGTCCCCCGCGGCGGCGGATGCCTACCACCACCAGGTCTTCAACTCCCTTGTTCTTCTCTACGACCTCATGGGCGATACGAGTCAGGGCCCTTTTCATCCCAACCTGGTCCATAATCACGTTTTTATCCCGCAGGTTCAAGCCTTATCCCTCCTGATCCTCCGCCAAATAAAAAGCCTGCCACGGTCCGCAAGACTCAAGGCAGGCATACCTAACGCGTTTAATCCTTGCTAGCCTCACGGGGCCAACTTAAAGGCTCTTAAGCAATTGTAATCAAACCCGGGTAGTGTGTCAAATCTTTTCCTCGTCTCTTGAGGGGCTCACAGCAGTCCTCCCAGGACATGGTAGAAGTCGGCCAGGATCTCGTCCCAGCTGCGGGAACGAGCGTGCTCCAGGGCTCCTCGGGCCAGGGTCCGGCGCATCTCTGCCCGGGTCATGAGGAGTTCGATCTGCCCGGCCATATCAAAGGCATCACCGGGTTTGAAGGCCAGACCGTTTTGGCCCGGCAGCAGATTGTCCTCCACCCCGCCGGCCAAGGCGGCCACCACCGGCAGTCCGGAAGCCATGGCTTCAAGTACGACATTGCCGAAAGTTTCGGTCACCGAAGGGAAAACAAATATATCCGCCGAAGCGTAGAGATCGTAAAGCTCCTGTCCGCGCTGGTAACCAAGAAACAATATATTTTCAATATTAAGTTCTTCCAGCTTGTGGCGCGAGGGGCCGTCCCCCACCATCAGCAGTTTATACTCCAGACCGCGCCGGTTGAGCAGGCCGGCGGCCTCCATTAAGACCTCCAGATCCTTTTCCGGAGCAATGCGCCCCACATAGAGGAGTATGATCCCCTCAGACCCGGAAACATAACGTGAGCGCAGTTCCTCGCTGCGATAAAGCGGGTTAAAAAGCTCACTGTCGATGCCATGCGGGCAATGCCTCAAGTTCGGAATACCGTGCTCCTCCAGCAGGCGCAGGGTGCTTACCGATGGACTGAAATTCACCAGACAGCGGTTGTGAAACCAGCGCAGGTAACGCCAGCCTGGTCTTTCCAGGAAAGGCATCCCGTAATAACGCAAATACTGCACAAAGTTGGTGTGATAGGTAGAGGTCAAAGGCAGATCATGGCGCAGGGCGTATTTCATCCCCTGCCAGCCCAGTGAAAATTCAGTGGCCAGATGCACCATATCGGGCCTGAACTCATTCAGTATCTTTTCTATCTTATGATAGCCGGGCATGGTTATGAGCAGTTCCGGATAAAGCGGGAACTTGGCGCCTCCAAAAGTAAAAACCCCGGGTTCTGCTGCATCCCCAGGAACAAAATACAGGTATTCTATGTCATTTTGCTTCATGTAATCTTTCATTTTACCCAGGATTACGCTAACCCCGTTTACCTGGGGGAAATAAGTATCTGAAAAAACCGCTATACGCATGACAATTATAGGCCCTTTACATTTAATATTATTTGCGGTTATAAGACCATATAGAACGATGCCAGAGCTATTCCCACCCCGGCCAAAACATCACTGGGATAATGCGCTCCCAGATAAACCCGGGAAACTCCTACCAGAGCGGACATTCCCAATACCAGCGGGGCCATATCCGGCACTACATAAGACACCGGCAAAGCCAGCGCAAAGGCCGCACAGGTATGTCCCGAAGGAAAGGAACGTTTGGAAGTCGGCGGCTTATTGGCGATGATATCTTCCAACACCTTGAAGGGCCGCTCCCTGTAAACCATGAATTTAATGGTATGCACCAGTATCTGGCTAATGATCAGCACCATGGCCATATCCTGGCCCAGGTCGATCAAGTAGGGGTGATCTGACAGCAGCAGAATCAAAGGCACTGCCACAATTGCCGGCAAAGAGCCCAGGTTGGTGAGAATCTGCATAATGATGTCCAGGACCCGGCATTTATAGTGCTGATTGATAAAATAGAGCAGTTTCAACTCCCGCCCCCGGAAATAGCCGATAATAGAATTCAATGGTATTCTCCTTCCCCAACCCCGATGCCATGTCCTAAGATTTTAACTAAGATAGGGTTTTTCATTATATGAAACACCCCGCCAAAATATCCCCATATCAAGAGCATCACTTATTATATTACCTAATTCGACTTCGCTTGTAACTGTTTTTTTGGATGCCGGGGGTGACAAATGGGGCCGGTTCTTTTTGGTCATCCATTTGTCACCGTCACGCAGCGTTATCCCCGCAGGGCTGACAGGAATTGTACAAATTCAGCGGGCGGGTCGGAGGTGAATTCCAGGTATTCACCGCTCTCGGGATGATGGAAGCCTAAAAGACAGGCATGCAGCAGCTGGGAATTGACCCCCGGAGGTGCTTTACGGGA
>NZ_DIPG01000138.1:0-5057 GCF_002426325.1 Syntrophomonas sp. UBA5494
AGTGGGGAAGGTTCTTGACTGGCGCACTAGCGGCCAGTCAAGAACCTTCCCCACTTGCTCTATAAGCAGGCTGGATATTCTCAAAAAATATTTTGCAGCCTGCAGGGTTGAGCTTCATTATTATCGTTATTATTAGAGAGCGCATGGGGGGTGGTCACGGTTGGGAATGAAAAAGAAAATACGCCTTTAATAACCGGTGACCTGAAGGCCTTCGAATCTTTTATCGATCAGTATAAAGCCTATGTTTTCGCGATTATTATGCGTTTTGTCAGCAATCCCGATGATGTTCAAGATATAGCCCAGGAGGTTTTTCTACAGCTTTATCATTCTCTGCCCCGGTACCGGCCTGAGCACCTGAAAGCCTGGGTGGGGAAGATTACCATCAACAAGGCCATTGATTGGAAGCGCAAACGAAACCGGCAATTGGAAATAGTGGATCATCCTGGTGAAATGAAGAACCCTTATCCTGCAGACCTGAATCCGGAGCAATTCGTTCTCCGCCGGGAGAGGAAGGTCCAACTGAAAGACCTGTTCCGGGAGTTGCCTCCGGGTTACCGCAAGGTGATCGTTAAGTATCATTTTGAAGGCAAGTCTTATCAAGAGATCGCCCGGGAAGAAGGCATCAGTTTGAAGACCGTGGAATCCCGCCTGTACCGGGCCAGGAAACTGCTGCGAGAACGATGGAAGGAGATAACCTGATGAAGCATTTCAGCAGAGCACAATGGCAAAACTTTAACCGGCATTCAAACGGGGCTGAAGTATCCTTGATGGAAGCCCATCTACAGACCTGCCAACAATGCCAGGCGCTTTTTCTGGAATGCATCGAGCAGGTTGAATTGGAGCGGGCGGAAGCCTTGATAACCCCTGATTTTACTGCCCAAACACTCGAACGGGTCAAGAAAGCAGGCCGGAAAAAGCAGCCTAAGATGCAGCCTGCCGGTGGCAGATTGCTGGCCTACTACACCGCGGCAGCCGTCCTGACCCTCATACTTACCGGCGGGGGTGTCCTGCAATCATTGAGCAGCAGGTTGATCTGGCCCGAATTCTACCCGCAGATACACAGAGCCATCAGTTATGAGAGGGTTTTCTATGACTGGCCGACGCAACTGCGAGAAAAGGCCGCGGGCTGGATGGATGAAATTGACGTATACAATAAGGGGAGGTAGAGCAGTGAAAAAAAAGAGCAGGTTTCTGGTATTTCTTTTATCTCCGATTCCTGGCCTTAGCCACCTCTATTTGGGGTGCCACCAACGGGCCCTGGTATTTTTCACAGTTTTCCTGGGACTCTGTGTAGGCGGGATATTTATTGACAGCATGAGCGGCCATTATTTTCTTTCCGGCAATCTGATGCCCCTGATTTTCTTCGTCATAGCCCTGGTATGGTTTATCGCCCTGGCGGAAGCTTTGAGTCTGGCGGGTCAGAGTGCGTATGGCGATGGTGACGGGAATGACAGTGTGGACCCTGCACAACCGGGGTTGTTTTTGATCAGTGACCGCAAACTGATCGCCCTGGCCTTTTCCACTATTCCCGGGGCGGGGCATATGTTTTTGGGCCTATTGAAACAAGGCGCTCAATTGATGTCCGGATTCTTCCTCTTGCTGATTTTATCGGGCTGGCTGAATCTCAGTCTGTTAGCCTTTATTATACCGGTAATCTGGTTCTACAGCGTATTTGACATTTATCATATGCTGGAGGATGAGAGGGAAGTCTATCTGGATTCATCTATATTGTTCGACTGGTTTTCCACTCATCCCGGAACAGTGGGATGGGGGCTGATCGGTCTGGGTCTGCTGGTATTGCTGCAGCGCATCGTGAGTCCGCTGTTGGAGCCGCTGCTCAACGCAAGCCTGCGCGGCTATATTGAAACCACTTTTGTAGCCTTGTTGTTGATAGCCGGGGGGATCAAGCTTTTGCTGGGGAGTAAGGCGGCGGATCAAGAAAATACCGCGCCCGAAACAGGCGGGACCGAAATATATCAGGATATTGAAGCGGCAGAACGTCCTGACAGGGAGGAATTACCATGAGGAAGTGGCGGGTAGGTACGTTTTCCATGGGTTTGCTCATGGTCTTGAGCGGAGTCGGAATCCTTTTGGCGCAGATTCAGGGTATTTCGGCTTTGGGCTATGCACTGAAATGGTGGCCCTTGCTTTTTATAGTACTGGGTGTTGAGGTATTGCTGCAAAGCTATTTCTCCGGGGCTGAAAGCAGCCCGATCAAATATGACATTTTCAGCATTTTTATCATTCTGCTCATGGTTACATTTGGCTTGAGCCTGCAGGCCGCCAGTGAAACCGGATTAGTCCGTTATGTACAGCAGAATATCACTGCCGAAAGGTTCTATGTTCAGAGCGAGCGTGAAATAGCTGTGGAACAGGGGATTCAAAAAGTGGTGGTTGAAGCGGAACGCTGCGCCCGTCTGGAGGTAAGCACCGGCTCCGGGGAATCCATACTGTGCAACATACAAGCCGGAATTCGAAGTCAGTCCAAAGCGGAGGCCGAACAGATCCTGCAGAACCAGACCCAAGTTGCTGCCAGCAGGAGCGGCTCTACTATGTACCTGAGGCTGGGCTTTGCGGAAGCGTATAATCACGGAACCTTCTCGCTGGTGCTGCCCGAAAAAGTAGCGGTAGAAATCGCCCATGGACCGGCTTCTCTGGCAGTGGTCAACGCACAGCTTAAAAAAGATTGGCTCATCACCGGGGCTGGAAGCGTTGATGTCATTCTGGCTCCAAAGTCCGATGTATTGTTGTCAGTTATAGGTCCCGATCCTCTGGAATTAAAAGGCAATATGAACTGGACCGACCCCCAGGGCCAACCGGTTCAGGCGCCGGTTCGGCAGCAGGAGGGTCAGGTTCCGGAAAAGATCGGGGAAGAAAAGGGCAGCCAGGCTCAGGCCCGACTGGGGCAGGCGCTTCATAAGCTGAGTATTGTCCATAAAGGCGGCGGTATAACCGTCAACCAGCTGCCCTGAGGAACAGGTAAGCTGAAGCCGGATTTAGGACGCGCAAGGCTTCAATATCCGGGATTAAAAGCAGACCATATCTGACCTGGATGAATATCTGTGAAGAAGAACATGATCTATTTATTATAACCCCCTGCCAGCCGGAAAGGGGAATGCATAATGGGTCCGGGCTGACATTGTCCTCGATAATGCCGGCTCATAGGGGAAAAAGAAACGCCCGGCAATCTGCGGGCGTTTGCTAAGGAGATCGGTCTGCTTGCGGTTTTTCGATTATCAGGCTGAGCCGGCCAGCAGTCGAACCATCCTGGTGATGACTTTGACTGCGGTCTGCATCGATTCCAGGCTGATAAACTCATAACGGCTGTGAAAATTATGACCGCCGGTGAAGATGTTGGGGCAGGGCAGACCCATAAAGGACAGCCGGGCGCCGTCGGTGCCCCCTCGCACCGGCTTGATCAAAGGATTGACGCCCTCCTTGAGCATGGCCTGCTCCGCCAGAGTCACTATGTGCAATACCGGTTCGATCTTTTCTTTCATGTTATAATACTGATCCTGCATGTTGAGGCTGATCGTCGATGCGCCGTATTTGCCGTTAAGGAAATCCACGCAGCTTTTCAAGTAGGCCTTCTTGGCCTCGAACCTGGACCGGTCATGGTTTCTGATTATATAGGTCATTTTAGCTTCTTCCACGCTGCCTTGCAGATGGCTGAGATGGTAAAAGCCTTGGTATTCACGGGTATATTCCGGACGCTCCTGGGGAGGCAGCATGGTATTCAGTTCCATAGCCAGCAAAATGGCATTTTTCATGCACATATAGGCCGAGCCCGGATGCACATTACAGCCTTTGATGTCGAGCACTGCCAGGGCGGCATTGAAGGTTTCGTATTCCAGTTCTCCCAATGCGCCGCCATCGACAGTATAGGCAAAATCCGCTCCGAAAGCAGCTACGTCAAAAAAGTCCGCGCCCTGCCCGATCTCTTCGTCGGGGGTAAAAGCCACCGCCAGCTTGCCGTGTTCAAAACCCGGCTCAGCCATGATGCCGGCCAATGCGGTGATAATTATGGCGATGCCGGCCTTGTTATCCGCTCCCAGGAGGGTGGTCCCGTCGCTGGTGATGATGGTTTGGCCTTGATAATTGCTGAGTTCAGGATAATCCTGCACTTTCAAGGTCAGGTTTAAAGCCTCATTTAACAGCAAATCACGGCCGTCGTAGCCGGCAAACACCCGGGGCTGTACATTTTTACCCGCTACCTCCGGACTGGTGTCCAGGTGGGCAATAAACCCTGCCGTGGGAAGCTTTTTGTCCGTATTAGCCGGTATTTCGGCCATTAAATAGCCTTTATCACTGAGGCTGATTTTGCTGAAACCTAACTGCCGCAGCTCATTCTCCAGGAGGCGGGCTAATTCCATTTGGCCGGGGGTGCTGGGATGAGTACCGGTATTTTCGGCAGATTGAGTATCAATCCTCACATATCTTAAAAACCTATCCAGTAATTGCTGCATATTTTACCTCCTATAACCCGAGCCTGTTTTCCTTACTTTATCTTTCTCCTTTTCAGGCAATCTTCATCCTGCCCGGGTCTTACAAGCTGAGAATGGCCTTGGGCCATCCCAAGAATACCGGCAGCCCGGCTTGGCTGGTCACGTTCCTGCCTGAGCAAGAACATTTCTGGTCAAGGAAATGATATCCGAGCGTAACCGATGGGGATAAAAACGGCCCGGACTGCGGGCCGTTTTAAGCTTTAGCTGGGGGCGGTCTCTTTATTAGTCAATGAATGTTACCATTTCCTCGAGGGGCTTTCTGTTAATAGCGGCTGCACTTGAAGCGGGATAACCCAACACGATCATGCTCACTACATCAAGCTCATCGGGTATGTTTAACAATTGTTTAATTTTATCGGTTTCAAAAAGGCTGAACCATAAGCTGCCCAAACCCAGTGCATGTGCGGCCAGATGCATGTTCTGTATGGCGGCGCAGCAGGAAAAGGCATAGCCGGTGCCCCGGCCGGGCAGAAATTGATCTGCCCCGGTTTTCTTGGGATCGCCTGCTATCACAATTATTACCGGGGCTTCAGTCAGGAAGTCAATTTTAAA
>NZ_DIPG01000022.1:0-528 GCF_002426325.1 Syntrophomonas sp. UBA5494
AACATGGACGACTTCAAGGCCTTGAACTATGCCAATGAAGTGATGGTTTTAAACAGTACGACCAAGGATTGCGAAGAGGGTATTCAAGCCTTTCTTGAGAAGAGAAAACCTGTTTGGATTGATTGAACACTGGGCGGTAGCGTCAAATTCCCGGCTCGAACTTCACCAGGCGAGCCGGGGATTAACTTTTTTCTTTGATGGTTTATCCAGATCGGTGACCGTAAGGTAGCCCTGCATGCCCGGGCCTGTCTGGCCTTGGAACACTACGGTATCCTCAGGCCGATATTAAAGGGAGATTGCTTATTCGTAGGACCAGGGCCGGGCTGGTCAATGAAGCCGGGCCAGATATATGCCACGGTTCGTAAACTGGCCCGAATGGCGGGAGTGAGTATCGGGGTGAAGGACTTGCGCCTGGCTCGCTATGTCGGTGAGGTTTATGGATTTGAACCAGCCGCAATCCCCGCTGCCGTTGCCGCATAAAGCATCATTATTATGCCATTTAACTTGTGTGGTTCTCACTTGGATACA
>NZ_DIPG01000022.1:676-5720 GCF_002426325.1 Syntrophomonas sp. UBA5494
TTTACGGAGTTGCCCAGATTGCGCTACTGATCGACACATAAAATAGAGTCTTACAGAGGCCGCCTACTATATCATTAACCTGCAGGCTAGGGCCTGCCAGGCTCTGGAACATTATACTAATCGAGTCGTTCCAAGCCCAGGCCATGGCTTGGAAATTTTCCCCGCTAGGAACCCCTGGCTGAATGCAAAAGACTAAGTTAATCGTTAATCGGTTTGAGGAAGTGGCGTAATTACAGGAGCCATTCATAATTGCGTTTGCCATAGAGAATACGGCGAATCTGCACGGTGTCGCTCTTCACAACGTAAAACACCAGGTAGTTTTCCACAACCAGACAACGGTAACCCTTCACTTTCAGGGAATTGTTGCGTACATAAGGGCACCGGTCCGGCATCTGCGAAAGACTGATGATTTTCTCTACAATCAGATCATAGTACCGTAGTGCGGCATCAGCAGAAAGGGTGTTTAGATAGTTGACGAGGTCCTTCAAATCCCGCTTAGCAGCGGGATATATCTTTACCTTATAGACGTCCATGAACCGTATCCCTCAACTGCTTTGATATTTCCAGGAAATCCTCACCTTGAGCTCCGCTGATGATTTCCTCCTCAGCCTCGGCTAGTTTTGCGTATAGGTTGATCAGCGCCTGCTGGCGCTCATAAGTCTCCAAGCTCATTACAACCATGTCTCCTACACCGTTTTTAGTGATGAAAACAGGCTCGCGGGTCTGATGGCAAATTTCCGAAATATCATTGGCATTGTTCCTTAAATCCGAAATGGGCCTTATATTTGGCATTTCAAAACCCCCATACTCAATATTTACACCTAAAATATATCATAATATTGATAGCTGATCAACAATGCCGAAGCATTGCTTCCTACGGTGACAGATGGGGACGTTGGATGTTCCTTTTTTGTCACCCCCATCTGTCACCGCCTGACATAGTTGCCAATTCTGAAACCCGTGCAGCATGATACAATATAATTTATAATAAAATCCTAATAAAAACCTTAATAAACAGACAATATACCCCCTGCTCAGCCACGGATCCCTGTCTCTGAGAAGATGCGCCGACTGCCTTAAGGGTCGCCAATACATTCGGCCTCTCGTTGAAGGTTCCGGCGTAACCAGCATGGCGCTAGAAAGGCGATAAGAATGAAAGTATCTTACAGTCTTACCGAGAAGAATTTTAACGAAATCACGGCGGAGCTTTCCCAGACTGCGATGGGCATTCTAAAAGCAGATACCGTCATACGCGGCGCACGTATTTTGAATGTCAATACCCGGGAAATTGAAGAGCACAAAGATGTTGCCATTAAATACGGACGGATCGTTGCCGTAGGGAAAACGGATCATACCATCGGGGAAGACACGCAAATAATCGATGCAGCGGGATATACCCTGGTCCCGGGGTTTCTGGACGGGCATATGCATGTTGAAAGCAGTATGATGTCGGTCAGAGAATTCACCCGGGCTGCATTACCCAGAGGAACCACGACCATATTCATGGATCCTCATGAGATTGCCAATGTTTTAGGCATGAAGGGGGTTCAGATGATGGTGGAAGAGGGCAGGAGCATGCCCATGAAAATTTATGCCACCATGCCTTCCTGTGTCCCTGCTGCGCCTGGTTTTGAAGATGCCGGGGCGGTTTTCGGCCCGGATGATGTCAAAGAGGCCATGAGTGACGACCGTATAATCGGCTTGGGAGAGATGATGAATTTTCCCGGGATCATTTACGGCGATAAAAATGCCCACGGGGAGTTGAAAGCTACGCTGGATGCGGGGAAACCGATTACCGGGCATTATTCGATTCCCGACCTGGAAATCGGACTGCCGGCTTATGCTGCTGCCGGAATCGCTTCCTGCCACGAAAGCACCACCAAAGAAGATGCGCTGGCCCGGATGAGGCTGGGGATGTATGCCAAAATGCGTGAAGGTTCAGCCTGGCACGATGTAAAAGAAACCGTCCGTGCCATCACTGAAAATCATATCGACAGCCGCTATGCGGTTCTGGTGACAGACGATGTTCACCCCCATACCTTGCGGGAACTGGGACATCTCGATCATGTCGTGCGCCAGGCCGTCAGACAAGGTGTCGATCCCATCACGGCAATCCAGATGGTAACCATAAACACCGCCCAGTGCTTTCGGGTAGACCGGCATCTGGGAAGTATTTCGCCGGGGCGCTGTGCTGATATCAACTTTATCAGTGATCTGGCCGAGGTTGCGGTTGACAGGGTGATGGTGGACGGGAAAATCGTGGCTGAAAGCGGGCAGATGATCATGGAATTGCCATACTATACTTATCCCGAGGAAGCCCGTCATTCTGTACATCTGAAAGAAAAGCTGTCACCGCAGCATTTTGTTATCAAGGCGCCTGCGGGTCTTGCAACGGTCAAGGCCCATGTCATGGAAATACGCGAAGCCCACGTGGGGACATATCACCGTTTGATCGAAATGAACGTAGCAAACGGACAGCCCCTGCACCGGGAAGCAGGGGATATCGCCAAAGTGATGGTGATGGAAAGGCATGGCGGGCCGGGTACTTACGGTTTGGGCTATGTAAAAGGTTTTGGCTTAGAGGCCGGGGCAGTGGCTTCAACCGTCGCCCATGACAGCCATAATCTGTTGATCGTTGGCACCAATGACGAAGATATGGCTCTGGCGGGAAATACCCTGGCTGAAGTTGGCGGCGGCATGATTGCTGTCAAAAACGGTGAAGTGATGGCCGTGCTGCCCCTGCCGATCGCCGGTTTGATGTCTGACAGGACCCTGGAAGAAGTGGCGGAAAACGTTGCAGGGCTGGACCAGGCCTGGAAGGATTTGGGCTGTCATCTGGTGTCACCTTTTATGACCATGGCTTTGATATCCTTGCCGGTATTGCCTGAACTGCGGCTTACCAACCGAGGGCTGGTGGATTGTCTGAACTTTAAAATGCTGCCCTCGCTCATAGAATAGCCATTAATAAATATGTAAAGGGGAAGAGTTGTTGGCGGCTTTTGATGACAAAAGGCGGCCTATTTAGCCGCCTTTTCAATCGCCAATCGCAGCTCCGCCGCAGATAAGCTGCACTAAAGGCGGAAAACCCGGCCTTAATTATGGTGCATATTTCAGTAGATGCAAATCAACGCCATCAACCGGGCGGCAGTCAATTCCCCGCAGTTGAAGCGGCCGCTGCGCTAGCAGCTATCACTGCGGCGATGGCTGCCTGTTCGGCGATCAAAAGGCTGGTCACGCTGTTTATCGATGCCATACCCAAGGCGTTTTGTGAGGCCTGCTTATTTTCCTGCGATACCAATATGGCGGCATACATGATCCTCTGCGCCTTTCCCATGCCCAGACGGCCGAAGCCTTTCTGGCCTAAAAGGAACTGGTTGGCTTCCACTATATCACGAATCGTTGCGGAGAGCTCAGGGGTGGATATGGCCAGAACGCCCAAGACCGCCAGCTCCGCTCCGGTGCCGTATTTGCAGTTGTTTTCCTTGAGCAGGTCGAATAAGCGTATGATCCGGTCGCATTTGCTCTGGGCACTTTCCCCGCCCAGGGTCAGGGTGTGGCTCAGGGTCTGCAGGGCATTGCCGATGGAAAAACGGCTCTTAAGGATGGCATAACACTTCTCCATCTCCATGATGGCGGCGCTGGGTGTCATCTCGCTCATAGCCAGCATCACTGCGAAACCGCAGTCCTCTCCGGAGGTAAGAAAAGGATGCTCCTTCTTCATGCGCTGAAATATGTCCTTGGCCTTGCGCACTACGCCGTCATAGGCGGGGGACTGCAGCATTACGGCCATGAAGAAAGCGCTCAAGGGCAGGTATGCCGAAGAGCGGAATTCCTTCTTGAGGGCCTCATAAGCCTGCAGAATTTCCTGAAATTTCCCTTCTGGATGTGATTCCAGAGAGAGCAGAGCGGCCAGGGGCAGATGGGCGGTGGCACGGAATTCCGAGAAAAGCCCGGTGTTGTTTTTCATGATGGTTTTACAGTTTTTGATCTTCTCAGGATCGACAATGCGACCCTTTTCTGTATAAAGACTGGCCACCAGGGGATGATACAGGCCTGAATCCCATTTAAAACGGTCTTTCATTATGTCGCGGTTGCTTACGAACAGCTCGCATCTCTGCAGTAAAGTATGGTTCATGTGGCGCTCCTCCATTTTGATGCTAAATATATGATAACCCATTTGCCTGCTCTGGGGCTGTCAGCTTGCTAACAGAATATACGTTTGATACCGTTCTAGAGTTCATTTCATATATTTGGTAGGTATTTACAATACAATTTTCAGTGATATAGTTGTTTTCAACAAACGTTGAAAATAATAAATAGGGTGAAAAAATGATGAATAATGGAAAGGGAAGCGGTAGTAGCTTCACTAAGAAGAAATGAATGTGACGTTCTGTTCATTTCTCCAGAGGGGTTATCCGCTCGGGATTTTCATTGTATTATTAGAAAAATTGCGCTTTTATGAAGAGTTGAAACGATACATGCAGTAATGATGACATCCCCTGAAACAAGACTAACCGGCCAACAGGCGAAAGGGCCGTTCCCTGCTTAAATGGGAGGAAGCAAGAATGAAGCCAAAAGAAGGGTACGGGTGACAGGAAGGTCTCTCAATTCCTGTCGGGAGGGAAATGTTTTGATCTATAAAAAGCCTGCTTTTTGGATTGTGATTGCGACTGCTGTTATCTGTACAGGAATATTTGTTATTTGTGCTACCCATCCAAAGACTTATAACACCGCCAATGCTTCAAGGGAGACAGCCGGGGTTGAGCAGCAGAAGTATGAGAAAAGGCCGGAATATGAAGGACCTATTGGCGGCGAGGCACCAGTCCCAGAGTCCGCCATTTATTCGCCAGACCATCATTGGGCGGTATGGTCTGATGTCCAGGAAAATTTAAAGGATGAAAGCGGGCTGTTTTATAGTATCTATCAAGTCATGCTCTGTAATACCCAAACCAGAACCATTACAGTTTTCGATATTATTGGGCGGGATTTTAACTTTCTCTGGTCGGAGGACTGCAGATTTCTGGCTGTAACATACTCAGGACGG
>NZ_DIPG01000126.1:0-3214 GCF_002426325.1 Syntrophomonas sp. UBA5494
CTGCGGGATAACCTGATGCCGATCATAGATATGCGTGTCAAGCTCAATACCGGTCATGATGACATCACCGACAGTACCCGGGTGATCGTAGTCGATGTAGACAATGCCAGTATTGGGCTGGTGGTAGACCGGGTATATGAAGTGACCCGTATTCCGAAAGATACCATTTTTGCTCCCCCCCAGGCCCTTAGCAATGAGAATGGCGACCGCTTGCAGGGCATCGCCCGGGTCGAGGGGGGCAAACGCATCATTATGCTTTTAGAGCCCAGGGATATCATCATCAGGGAAGAACTAAAAGATATCGGTGCGCTGGAAAATACAGAAGTCACTATGGTGGAAGAAGAAGAGGGACTTGTAAATGGCTTGGAAGAGGAACAGATGGTGGTCTTTAAGCTGGCGGATGAACAGTATGGCGTGCGCATAACCCAGGTACAGGAGATTAACCGTTTATCCAAAATAACCAAGGTGCCTCGCGCCCCCCGCTTCGTCGAAGGGATTATCAATCTGCGCGGAGATGTTATACCAGTCATTGATTTGCGCAAGCGTTTCGAAATTGAGTATAAAAACTACACTGAATTTACCCGGGTGATCGTAAGCGATATTAATAATAAAAAGGTCGGCATCATTGTTGATGAAGTCTTGGAGGTTCTACGCATCTCCAGAAATCTTATGGAAGATGCTCCGGATATACTCAGCAACCAGCATTTGCAGAGTTTCATGGACGGTATCGCCAACCTGGAAAACCGGATGATTATGATGCTTAATCTGGATAACATTTTGGTGGAGAAAGAATGGCAGAAGCTTCAGGATCTGGACCGCACCGGAAAAGCCAGCCCGTCCAGGGCCGGTAAACCTAAAAAAACAGGGCAGGGGCGAGAAGCTTGATAAGAGTACTGATAGCTGATGATTCTGCGTTAATGCGCAAAACCCTAAAGAGAATACTGGAAAACGATGCCGAGATCAAGGTAGTGGCCGCTGCCCGGGATGGCAATGATGTAGTGGAAAAAGCCCGGGAATACAGGCCCGATGTTATTACCATGGACGTGAACATGCCGGGGCAGGATGGGATAACTGCCCTGCAATACATCGTTCATGAAAAAATCTGTCCGGTCATCATGGTATCATCTCTTACTCAGGAAGGCGCAGCAACAACCTTTGAGGCTCTGGAACTGGGGGCATTCGATTTTATCGGCAAACCGGGGGGGACTGTTTCCAGCAACATGGACAACGTGGCTGGTGAGCTTTTAAAAAAAATCAGGCTGGCTGCCAGTATCAAGCAAAATGGTAGAGCTGCCGATCAATTGTTCCGCAGCCGGAAAAAGCCGGAATTAAAGCTTAAAGCCCCCCCTACCAGTAAAATGCATAAAGCCGTAGCCATGGGGATTTCTACCGGAGGCCCCAAGGTGATCTATGAGGTTCTGCCCCTGCTTCCCCCCGACCTAAATGCTTCCTTATTCCTGGTGCAGCATATGCCGGTTAACTTTACCGCCACCTTTGTCAGGAGGCTTAACGAATCCTGTCAGCTGGAAGTGGTGGAAGCTCAGGCAGGCATGAAGGTGGAAAAAGGCGCACTTTATGTGGGCAGCGGGGGTCGGCATCTTAATCTGGTCAAAAATTCGGGTGGTGATGTCTTGATAAGACTCGCCAGCAAACCTGATCATTTGTTTATGCCCTCTGTGAGCATCATGATGGATTCAGTATTAGGTGTTTACGGTTCCAGAACTGTAGGGGTGATCATGACCGGAATGGGAAGCGATGGAGCAGACTCTATGGTAAATATCCGTAAAGCAGGTGGAATAACCATTGCCGAGTCGGAAGAAAGCGCTATTGTTTTCGGCATGCCGGGTGAGACCATTAAACGCGGCGGCGCGGAAATAGTAGCGCCTATATGGGATATTGCCGGGGAGATCGTTAAGGCAGTTAATCGCTGATACGGATAGGTTTGGAGCAATGTTGATTGCCATTCACTAATTAAACCGATTTATAACCATTCAGAGTAGGGGGATTGATCATGAAAGGTTTGCGTAAAGATGGGCGTGCCATCAGGGTGATGGCAGTAGATGATTCTCCGGTAACCCGCAAGATGATTAAGAAGGCATTAGTGCCGGAGGGATTTGAAATTGTCGGGGAAGCGGGAAACGGAAGGGATGCGGTGGAACTCTGCGAGAAGATTGATCCTGATATTATTACCATGGATGTTACCATGCCAATCATGGATGGCCTGGAAGCGGCATTAATTATCAAGCAAAAAAATCCCCGGCAAAAAATCATTATGCTTAGCGCCATGAGTGACCAGAATATTGTTGAGGAAGCTATGTCACGGGGTATAAACCATTTCTGCTCCAAACCATTTACAGCTGGAGATATGGTTGCCAAAATCATGCAGGTAATAAGCGAATAGAGGTGAAAGAGTGGATCTTGCTCAGACAATTGCACCATTTGTTAGAGCCAGTAATCATGTTTTTAAGCAATTGCTGGATCTAAATATTAATAAAGGCCAGGCCGAACCGGAAGGGGACAACTTCGTCTCGCAGGGTTTTACCGTTATGGTAGGTTTGACCGGAGGATGGCAGGGCTGGTTTTTCCTGGATATGAGCCAAGATACAGCCATAAAACTGGCCGGCCTCATGACCGGAGAAGCGTATGATAATGTGAATAATGAGGAAGTGTTACTGGCAGGCGCCGAGATTGCCAACATCATCAGCGGCAATGCCCTCACCGATATCAACAACCTCAACTCCGGTGTCAGCATTCGTCTGACCCCTCCCAGCGTCTTTGCCGGCGAGGGTATGAGTATGTTTAACGTCAGGCTGAACGCCTGTTCCGTTCTATTACAGACTGATGCCGGGAACATCAAAATAAATGTGGTAATGAAGGAGGCGAAATAGCTGATGGACGTCAAGTATGTAAACGCCTTTATTGCCGGTTTGATAGAAGTATCGGGAATGTTGGGTATAAACAGCCTGGCCCGGACTGGATTAAATAAGCGGGATCATCTCAAGACCGAAAATGACGTTAATATCATATTAGGCCTGGTGGGGGATTTGAAGGGAAATGTAGTACTATCCATGCAAGAGACTACCGCCATGAAAGTAGCCTCCAAAATGATGGGCGGCATGCCGGTTACAGAATTTGATGTAATGCCCAAAAGCGCACTTTGCGAACTATCCAATATGGCGAATGGCAGAAGCGCCAGCGAACTGGAGAAAATTGG
>NZ_DIPG01000126.1:3535-3656 GCF_002426325.1 Syntrophomonas sp. UBA5494
CCGTTATGTAGTTTAAGAGCCCGTAATATGATTTCATCGGAAAGCCTATGCAGGGGCATGGCATCTATAGGCAGAAAAAAGTTATCAGAAAGCATGGGCTTCTCCAGGCTATTTTCACAAC
>NZ_DIPG01000126.1:3774-7612 GCF_002426325.1 Syntrophomonas sp. UBA5494
ATCCTGGGGATGGTTTAAACCCAGGCGGATCAGGTGGCTAGGCCTTATCTGGATATCATCATACATCAAGACTGTCCATTCCATGACATTGTGCAGTTCCCTAATATTACCGGGCCAATGATAGTTTTTCAAGATATGGGCGGCCTCGGGGGCTATTTCCCTAAAGCGCCGCCCTGCCGATTCTGATATTTCGGCCATGAAGAGCCTGGCCAGAGGCAGTATCGCTTCCCGCCGTCTCCGCAAAGGCGGCACAAACACATGGCCGGTGTTCAATCGAAAAAAGAGGTCTTGCCGGAAAGAACCGTTGGCGACCAGATCTTTGAGATTTTGGTTGCTGGCACAAATAATTCTTACATCCGTCTTTACCAGTGACAGTCCACCCAACCGGTAAAACTCTTTTTCCTGAATAACCCTTAACAGCTTGGCCTGCTGCTCCAGGGGCAATTCGGATATTTCGTCCAAAAACAAAGTGCCCCCCTGGGCCATATCCAGTTTGCCCTGCTTCCCCCGCGGAAGCCCGCCTGAAAAGGTACCCGGTTCGTAGCCAAAAAGCTCGCTTTCAAAAATATGAACGGAAAGGGCGGCACAGTTCAGGGCTACAAACGGAAGATCCTGGGCCTTGTCACCGTAATGAATATAGCGGGCTATCAGTTCTTTACCCGTTCCGGTTTCACCCTCGATCAGAACCGGAATCGACCGGTTATGATGAAGCTTCAGTGCCAGGACAATGATATCTTTCATGCTTTTAGAGTAGATACCCACAGTATTCCCGGAAAAGGAGGGGGGATAAACTGGTGCATAACGATTTTGGCTGCCTTTGTTAGCGGGTGATAAATCCTCGCCGCTATTAGCGTTTATCTCTCTTTGATGTCTTGCAACTCTCTCAGTGGTTCTGACCAGTTCCTCAACATCCAGGGGTTTCAACAGATAATCAAAGGCACCCGAGCGAATCGCGGCAATACTGCTATCCATATCAGCAAAAGCGGTAAAGAGAACCTTATCCATATGCTTGGCTTCAGGCATTGAGGAAAGCTGTTCCAATAAATCCAATCCCGACATTTCAGGCATGCGATTATCGGTAAGCAGCATATTGAATGGTTGGCTCTCGATCAGATTAAGCGCTTCTTCTCCGCTGCCGGCTTCGACCACGTTATGTCCCATTTTGCGCAGGAAATTTGCTGTATGTAAGCGGCTGAGCGCTTCATCATCAACGATGAGGATGTCCATACTTGCTACCCCCACGGTCTATTAATAGCATTTCTAGTCACTTATTTAGCATCAATGCGGATGGCTCAGCCTATTATTGCCGATTTTATAAAAAAGCAGGTAATTTTATGGTAAAGGTTGCACCCCTATCTTCGTTGTTGCTTGCAGCAACCTTGCCGCCCATACGGGTTATTACATTATGAACAACCGACAAGCCTAGCCCCATTCCCTGGTGGGGGGCTTTGGTGGTAACAAAAGGCTCGAAGATGCAGTCCAGAATGCGTTCATCTATGCCAATGCCATTATCGATGATTTGCATGACCACATATCTTTCTTCTAAAAAGGTGCGGCAGATTAGTTCCTTTTTGTTATGTTCTACTTGATCCAGGGCCTGCATGGCGTTGGTTAACAGATTTATCAGAACTGCATCCAAGCGGTTCAGGTTCGCGTTGATCGCAGGAAGATTTTCCGTCAGTTCTGATATACACTTAATTCCGCGGGCTGACAATTGCTGGTTTAAAATTTTCATAATTCGAGCAATGCTGCCGTTTATGTTGCACTCCTCAAATTCCGGCTCTCTGCTCAGGGTAGCAAAGGAACGCATATGGCGAATAATTTCTTCAATGCGGCCTATTTCTCTTGCGGCTTCGCCCAGTTTTTCATACAATTCTTCCGTGCCAGCACAGTTTGAATCATCACGCCAATACAGCAAGCCAAGAATGATCATTTTTATTGAATTCAATGGCTGGGTTATCTCGTGCACCATGCCTGCTGACATGGCGCTTAGCGAAGCTGATTTCTGTATAGCCGCACTGAGCTCCTGCAGGCGCAGCTGCTCCTGTTTAAACTTTTCTTCCCCTGTTATATCCGTAAATATAGCAACACTATGTTCTAAAAACCCTGCTTCATTATGGAGGGAATTGACAGCCAGCTGGCAGTAAAAAGCGCTGCCATCTTTACGCTGAACCTGAACATTACCCCGCCATTTGCCAGTTTTAATCAGGCTTTCTTCAACTTCTACAAGTTGTTCATCAGTAAGTTGAGCCAGCTTTAAATTGGAAAATTTTCTCCCCACAACTTCATCATAGTTGTAACCCGTCAAAGAGGTAAAAGCATGATTTACCCAGTTGATTTGTCCTGATGAAAACGATATAATCCCTTCAGATATGACATCCATGAGCCGCAGGACAGTATTTAGCCTTAATTTTGTCTTTAAATGATTTGAAAACACTTCGAGTTCTCCCATATAACCATCTTTATAAATGTTTAATCAGCCCGTTGGCTAACCACCACTAGTCCTAAGACTAACATCATATCAATATTCTACCAGCGTAAGACTTTTCCTCTAATTTTATTTAATTTTTATTATTATGTAATTTATTGTTAAACACTGTATATTACTGTAAAGTATTCCCTTATAATTTTGCTGAGATGAAAATCTTATCTGAACAATGGTCGGTAACTTAAAATATTTGACAACCGCTATTTATGCAAATATAATTAATATTCGGGTGCATAAACATGTTTTTTATCCGGTAAACTAAGTTGCACAATTTCGGCATCACTTTGTGTAATGCCGTTAATTTTTTTCTTTGAAGGAGAGTTTTGGCTCAATGTTAGAAAATCTTAGAAACATCGGCATCATCGCTCATATAGATGCCGGTAAGACAACGACTACTGAAAGAATTTTATACTATACCGGTTTGACTCATAAAATGGGTGAGACTCATAATGGCGAGAGTGTGATGGATTACCTGCCTTCAGAAAAAGAACGCGGTATCACGGTCACTTCCGCCGCAGTGCGCTGTTTATGGAAAGACTGTTCTGTAAACATAATCGACACACCCGGGCACGTGGATTTCACCGCCGAGGTGGAGAGAAGCCTGCGCATTCTGGATGGCGCTGTGGTGTTATTCTGTGCCAAAGGCGGGGTGGAGCCGCAGTCTGAAACCGTATGGAGACAGGCTGACAAGTATAAGGTGCCGCGCATTGCCTATATCAATAAAATGGATGCCATCGGGGCTGATTTCTGCCGGGTGGTGGATCAGATTAAACAGCGTCTGGGAGCCAACCCTCTGGTCATCAATCTGCCCGTCGTCCAGAACGACGCCTTTACAGGGGTCATCGACCTTATCGAGATGCGCTATTATACTTTTGGCGGCCTCAGCGGCGATCAGATTGAATGCCGGGAAATCCCCCGGGACAGCCTGGAATTTGCGCTTTACTGGCAGACTCAGATGTTAGAGAGCCTGGCCGAGACTGATGAAACCCTTCTCGACCTGTACGTGGCCAATGAAGTGATACCAGTGGATTTACTGCTTCAAGTTATCCGGCGGAATACCATTGCCGGTGAAATGGTGCCGGTGTTATGCGGAAGTTCATACCGCAATATCGGAGTGCAGAAACTACTGGATGCGGTAGTGGATTTTCTGCCCTCGCCGTTGGATGTTCCCCCGGTGCAGGCCATCTGCCAGGAGAACGAATCGGTTATGGAAGTGTTTCCTGATGCACAAGGTGAACTGGCCGCCCTGGTGTTCAAGATCGTCACCGACCGCCATGTCGGCAAGTTAGCCTTCGCCCGGGTCTATTCGGGCAGCATAGAGGCAGGCAGCTATGTCTACAACAGCAGCCG
>NZ_DIPG01000126.1:7844-8096 GCF_002426325.1 Syntrophomonas sp. UBA5494
ACCGGCGACACCCTGTGCCGTGAAGGGCGGGAATTTCTGCTGGAATCCATCGAATTTCCGGAACCGGTTATACAGATCGCCATTGAACCCAAGAACCAGAGCGACCAGAACCGGATTATGGAGGCATTGATGAGAATCGCGGCCGAGGATCCGACCTTCAGGCTTTCCTATAACAAGGAAACCGGGCAGACCTTGATAGCCGGCATGGGGGAACTGCATCTGGAGATCGTCGCTGAGCGCTTATCCCGGGAG
>NZ_DIPG01000117.1:0-2563 GCF_002426325.1 Syntrophomonas sp. UBA5494
TTACAAAGAGAAACTTAAAGTTGCTCATACCTTCCGCAAGATGAAAAATGACCTGATGGACGCCATCCGTTCCCTGCACCAAATGCCATCATCCGCTTTGCCAAGCAGAAGGGCGGCGCGAGGATGATTCATTATTGGTGACGGAGCAATCATCGCGGCGGATTCCTGCCTTAGGGGCGCTAAAAGGAAAATTGAATTGCGACTTGTCAGAAGGCGATGTGTAATTTGGAACCGAAAGCATGTACGCGGTTGGGGAGGGGATTCATAATGCTTGAAAAAGTACCGACTCATGAAGAAATGACTGCTCTGCTTGGACAACCGCTATTTGAAATTTGGATTGAACTGAGCAATTTGATTGAATCAAAATATGATATGGAAAGGCTTTGGAATAGTGGAGGCAAAAGGTGGACATACGAGTATAAATATCGCAGAGGCGGTAAATCCCTGTGTGTTTTATATGCTAAAGAAAACGTTTTTGGTTTTATGATTATCTTTGGCAAAGATGAAAGAGCTAAATTTGAAGCAAAGAGGAACAATTATTCGCTGGAAGTACAAAGAGTTTACGATGAATCCACCACCTATCACGATGGAAAATGGATGATGTTTGAATTGACGGATACATCACTATTTCCAGATATGGAGAAGCTGTTGCTGATTAAGCGCAAACCTAACAAAAAACGGCGCGAGCCGGAACAATAAGCAGAGATAAACTATTGAAAAGCAAAAGGCAGGGAGATTCCGTAGGTTACCCTGCCTGGCATGCTATCCTGGTGTATTACTTTTTGATGGGAAAATAAATTTCGGTTACATATTCACTGGGCGGAACGTTGTCATCGCAGCCTTTAATGTACAATTCAAAGGGTGGCCCGGAAACGATATACCCCTCTCTTTCAATCCATTCCATCAGCGCCGTGTAGCACGGAGTGAAATCATCATAGGGACCGATATGGGGGTGGCAAAGCAGCAAAATCCCGGAGCAAGCCTCCGCACCTGCTGGCCGCTGCCGCCCGCTACCTCCACCCCGACTTCAATATCCGTGCATAGTAAAATCCTATGAATCGAACCGTGCCAGTAGATCGCCGGTTCTGATAAGGTCAAACAGAAAGCTGTCGTCGCCGGGCCGGTGATGTTTGGCGGCTGCAATATAGCTACCTGTCGCGTCCAGGCTCAGAGTGACAAGCCAGGTATCGCCGTAGTCCTGAATTTCAATGAGTTTTCGGGCCTTAACGCTATAGGCCAGATACCTGACGTCAAATTTTTCCTGCGCAATGCTATGGCTTTCCGCGCTGAACAGGAAGACACAATCACCATCCTTTTCAAAGGCGCCAAAAAACTTGCCGAACTGCCGCCTGTCAACATCCGGATCGGGAAAATCCCGCTCGCCGTTGTACAGATCAAAGGTCTGCGATTGCAGGGTATCGGGATTATAATGTAGCCCCCGGTATGCCCCTCCGACCGGGTCCCCGGTTATGAGAACCAGATTGCCTTCATTGGTACGAAAGATTCCTTCCGGCAAGGCGTTTTCCGCAGAAATCAGGGAAGAGCGGCCTGTGGGGATGTCGTAAAGAAAGCTTTGCATGAATCCCGGTTCAGTCTCCCTCAGGTAAACGAACCGTTCACCGTCCACGGCCAGTACCAGGGAGGCGTTTTTTAACAGCTCCTGCTCCCCGGTTTTATCGCCGCGGTAGATGCTGCCCAGTCCCGGTTCCTTAAGGCTGCGCTTGCTGTTGTAATAGAGCTGATCCCCAAACTGCGTTACGTTTCTCGCCCAGGACAGGTATGGCGCTTCGGTATTATGATTCACCGACGCCGTAACCGGGGCGCATTCTGCCGTGATTTGCACTTCTTCCCCGGTATGAATGCTGATCAGGAAAAGGCGGAATTCGGTGGATAAGAATATATTTTCGTTGTCCATCCACCCAACTTGGCTGACCGGCGGGCTGTAGTCCCCTACCCCTTGCCGGTATTTATCGGCATCAAGCTGCAGAACGGATTCTCCGGTTTTGTAATCAAAGATCTCCGCCGTGTTGTCATAGGGCCCGACTGTGAGGACGATATATTGCGATCCGTCCGGAGATATCGTGCTGTACAGCCAGTCCTTCTCATTCATGGCAGCGGACAGGATGCTTGCTGTGGCACCGTCTGCGGGAGAGTGGGAGAATATGCCGTCCGGTGTTGCATACAGCAGTTGCTGTCCCTGCCAGCTGACGGAAAACGCCCGTATGTCTTTCGGCATTTCGGTCCCCGGTTGACTTGACGATGTTTGGCCCGGAGTTGAAGCGGAACATCCGGCCGCCAGCATGACGCCTAAAAGTAAAAGCAGTATTTTTTTCATGTCATCCTCCTGACCCTGGCCTGCTTAAATTATCCTTATTAAAACAATACGAAGTCGCACACCTCTCCTTGCCCGAATAAGCGTTGACTAAAAAATTATAAAATCAAACCATCCTGTCCCCCAGAAGACGCAGTGCAGCCTCACGGATCAATTCCTATGGGATATCCTTATTGGAGGGATATGCAGGAGGGGTTCCCCTGCCTTTCATGCTATCCTGGTGTATTACTT
>NZ_DIPG01000061.1:0-5034 GCF_002426325.1 Syntrophomonas sp. UBA5494
AGGTTTGGTTCGCTGTGCCAACATGGTAATCTCTAATTCATGATTACAACTAACATTCCCTCACTTAAGGCGAAGATATACTGGTTTACAGTATTCTTCGCCACCTTCCTAATTGAGAGTGCCTTATTACCAGAAAATATTGTAAATGGAGAATCTATATTGTCATATAACTTTTTTTTAGCAGGATTTGCAATTTTGTTCTTATCAACGGTGTTTGTGCCTTTAACAATCATATCCATAACCTGGGCTATCAGAATCTTATATCCGTCATTCCCCAAAAGTATGCCGGGAAAGCATGAGCTGATGTTCTAAAACTCAGAAATCTGATGCTGAGAACAACATACTCATGGCTCTGCCATAAACATAGACTGCGCTTCGGCCTTCATCCCATTCAATCTCCGTATAGGTAATATACTTCAGCTTACTCCTATAAATAAAGCTTTGTAAGATTCTTTAGAGAAAGCAAATATGCTGTGTCGGCTTTCATAAATACAGCAGGCTAATCTATATATACTTACATTTCCCCGAATCAAGACCACAACCTCCGGCAAATGCACCAGATAAACGAATCACAGCAAATGTGTCCGGGAATGAGACACTATGATCAGCCCCCAATTGTATCATTTTTATACCATATAAAATGCCTGTGCAGTTTTTCAAATAATAATTTCCCAGAGCGCATACAAAAAATGGCTTCCTTTCTTCGATAATGCCCGATATTTGGAGAACGAAAAGTGATCGGTACTTCTCTGAAATAGCTTGAGTGCATGGCACAGTTATTGCTTGATTTAATCAATAGATGAAAGGGCGATGCATATGCAGCCATGAGAGTAGCTTCTAATGATGCCTTTGAGAAGAGGTTGGAAGCTATCAAAAGAATAGCCGGGAGGTGGAGTGAAAAAAGAAAAAATAAGGTCAATAGCGGGACCGAATGTATTAAGGAGGTATTTATTTGAGTAAAGAACGGTATGTGCCATTACCGGACAAGGATGCCCCACTTAACGGCCAAATGATCCTGATATGGGTATTTGCCTGGTTGGCCTTAGTATTGGATGTATTGGATTGGCAATTGGTGTCAGTATCGGCTACAGCTATCAGCAAAGAATTTGGTATACCATCTTCGATGATGGGATTTATTCTAGGCGCCCCTTTGTTAGGCGCGGGGGTAGGCGGACTCATTTCAGGGGTACTGTCTGACAAGTTTGGTCGAGTTAGAGTCATGTTTTGGTGTCTGGTCTGGTATTCGTTGTTTACGATCGCTTTCGCTTATGCTAATAATGCGACGACAATGTTGATTCTGAGATTCTTGGTAGGCTTAGGCTTAGGAGCTCAATGGGGTGTTGGAAACACTTTAGTTGCGGAATGCTTGCCTTCGCGAATCAGGATTATGTGTTCGGCTGTAATCCAGACCGGGTTCGCCTTTGGGCCTATGTTGGCCGCTTTCCTGGCCAGGACCATGCTGCCCGCCTATGGCTGGAGGCCTTTATTCTATGTTGGCGCCCTTGGATTAGTAGTAGCAATTCTTGCCAAAATGCTGATTCCTGAACCCGAGGCTTGGGTCAAGACTAGAGACCAGGCCAAAGACAGCGGTCTGCAGATGGGCAGTGTCAGTAAACTGTTCAGCACGGAGATATACGCTTTTACTGGAACAACGATCAGACGAAATACCCTGGGCGCCTTTTTCATGGTGTTATTCACATTGCTGGCATACTGGAGCGCAATGAGTTGGATTCCGAGCTGGCTCGCTACTGATAAACATATGGATATAGTAAAATCAATGAATTATATGATGTTTTTAAATATCGGTGGCATATTTGGTTATATATTATTTGCCTTCATTGCCGACCGCTGGGGGAGAAAGAAACCAGCTTACGTTGCCCTGGCCGCTTCCTTTGTGGCCGTAATGATTTTTGTAAGTATTGATAACAACAACACCCTGTTATGGTACGCCCCGGTATACTCGTTTATAACTTATCCAATCTTCGGCCTGTTCGGAGGTTATATGGCTGAGCTATTCCCCACTGAGGTTAGGGCAACAGGGGTTAACACTATTTATAATCTGGCGCGTATGACCAGTTTCTGGGGGCCGGCGATGTTAGGTGCAGTTGCGGCCGCAACTTCTTTCTCAGTTGCAATTGGAGCAAGTGCAGTCCTGTACGTAGCTGCTATAATTCCTTTGGCCTTCCTGCCTGAGACTATTAAGCGGACAAGTGCTATTCCATCTCAAAAACAGGCTGCATAAATAGTCGGTTAAACAATGGGGATCTATGGGCAGGCATGCATGGAATGGCGGGATACTACCGTCAACAAGAGCTAAAATGCAGTTGTTTGGACACTGGACCAGAAGATCGCCCGGGTAATTAGCCAATATTTTGAAGTATATTCAATTTACTTCGAAAATTGCATATCTAAACTCCTCTTCCATGAGCTGTTGAATTAAATTTCAACAGCTAATTTTTTCAATAAAATAAGGGTGTTTGGTGCAGAATGCAGCGAAATGTCCGAGGCAAGGGTTCGAGCCCCCCGACCTGCTTCAGTGAAAAACAACAACTTATGATCAATTAAATTATTTCCCGGGAAATAATTACATGTTTCGCACCCCGGATATACAAATGCTGTCGAGCTAATCCCGGGCTCGGGAGCAAACCGGTATGCGTCCTTTGGAGAGGTGGCGCCCGGTCCAGGCCAGGAGCAGGATCAAAGCGAGAATCAATATGGTTGACTTAATATCCCGGTTGCGCAACAGTGAGATGCCCAAACCCGTATAAAGGACGGCAGTAGGAATTTTCCCCAGGGCTGAGGAGAAAAAGAAACTCCAGAAGGGGACTTTGCCGATCCCTGCTGCCACATTGATTATGGGGGTAGGAACCACGGGAATGATGCGGGCCAGCAAAATGCCCCAGAAAGCCAGCTCTTGGTCGAAATGGTTCATATCATAGCCCCAGCGGGATAATATCTTCTGACGAACCCAATTGCCCCCTGCCCAGCGGGACAGCATGTAGGCCAGGCAGGCGCCCAGCAAAGCCCCTGACCAGGATAAGAGGAAGCCCAGTTTAAAACCGAACAACAAACCGCAGGCGCTGGCCAGTATCACATAGGGAAATACCGGTAAGGCCGCTTGTATGACAAAAAGTCCAAAGGCAGCCAGAGGGGCCAATATGCCAAAAGACTGCACATAAGTGATTACCATGCTGATGCTCACATTGCCTAAACCATAACCCATAGATCATCACATCCCCTGCTCATAGTAAGACGCCGTCAAACGGCGGTATTTACAAATATTCATAGAGTAGTAATTTGGTGCATTAATGAGGATATACATTGGATATACCCTATACCGGCTAGGTTGTAAAGAGGAATCTTCCCGTCTGTTTCGACAGGTTTCAACCAGCTGACCGCAGCCATAAATTGGCTGTAGTAACAATAGTTGTCCATATCCGTGCAAGTCCTGTTATAATTAGGGTGCAAAAGGGATTAAAGGCGGAGCAAAGAAGCATGGTGCCAAGCCTCCTGACATTTAATACGGTTGACTATCTGCTGCTGCTCATTCTGGTTTTGTGCGCCCTGACTGGATTGAGGCAGGGATTTGTCATGACCGTGGGCAGTGTTATAACATTCGTTGCCAGCATCGTACTGGCGGTCTTTTATTATGATGACCTCTCCATCTATATGGAACGCAGTGTCGGAATCGTCTCCAAGCTGGACCATTTCCTGAGTGAGCATGCCCCTCTGCAGGCTCTGGGGATTCCCTACAGCTTTCTGGTAAAAGGCTATACCATCGAGGAAGCCTTGCATAGTCTGGCCAACTGGTTGGTTCGCCTGGCTTGTTTTTTAGTCATCGCCTTGACCAGCCGGCAGTTGATCTGGCTCAGTTTGGGCTGGTTCGAAAACTTAATCGATGTTGGCCCGGGATCGACTTTGAATCGGCTCCTGGGTACGGTTTTGGCCGTGTTGCAGGGGGCGATCGTCTTGACGGTTTTAATCTGCTTCGCCTTACCGGTGCTTCAGACTGTTGCCCAAATGGGAGTTGATGGCGCCGGAGTCCTGCTGTCCAGCCTGAACCAATCGGTTTTGGTCAGCTGGATGACGGAAGCCTACCGCTGGGGGCAGGCAGCCCTGGGGATATAAGTATAAGAATAAGCCTGTATTAAGACAATAGAGATATAAATTGTGTTAATTTAAGGGAGGATCAGCATTGATAGAAAAACGCAACAACCGTCCCAATGTCTGGGACAGGGGTGACGGAAAACAGCATGCCGCCATTCACGACTTTAGCCGGGGCTATGTGGATTTTCTCAATCAGGCCAAAACCGAGCGTGAAGCCATAGACTATGTGCTGCAGAAGGCACAGGAGCAAGGGTTTATGTCCCTCGAAGCTCAGAATTCAGTCAAATCCGGGGATAAGCTATTTGTCAATCAGAAGGGCAAATTATGCGCCCTGATTATGGTGGGCCAAAACATGGCAGATGGCTTCAACCTGGTGGTTTCTCATGTAGACACCCCCCGCTTGGATCTTAAACCGCGCCCGCTTTATGAAGCGGATAATATGGCTTTGCTTAAGACCCACTATTATGGGGGAATTAAGAAATATCAATGGCCGGCCATTCCACTGGCCCTGCACGGAGTGGTGGTCAAGAAAAACGGAGAGCGTATTAAGGTGTGTATCGGGGAGAAAGAGGATGACGCGGTTCTGGCCATTACGGATCTTCTGCCTCATTTAGCCAAAGACCAGATGGAGAAGAAAATGAACGAGGGCATCAAAGGGGAGGACCTCAATATCGTGGTCGGTTCCTGCCCGGTGCAGGATCTCAAGGAGGATGCCTTTAAGCAGCACATACTGAACCTTCTGCAGCAGCAGTACGGTATAGAAGAAGACGACTTCACCAGCGCGGAATTGCAGGCTGTACCGGCTTTCAAGGCCAGGGAAGTAGGGCTGGATCGCAGTATGATCGGTGCTTACGGCCAGGATGACCGGGTTAGCGCGTATACCGCCTTAGAGGCGGTCTTGAACATGAAACAGCCGGCCCGAACCGC
>NZ_DIPG01000061.1:5235-13784 GCF_002426325.1 Syntrophomonas sp. UBA5494
ACTGATTATTATCAGGTGCGTAAAACCCTGGCCAAGAGTTACGCCCTGTCAGCAGATGTCAATGCCGCTGTAGATCCTACCTTCCCCGACGTTTTCGAAAAGATGAACTGCAGTTTTGTGTCTGCCGGAGTAGTTTTAACCAAATACACCGGCTCCCGGGGTAAAGCCGATTCCAATGACGCCAACCCCGAGTTTGTTGCCGCCATCAGGCGTCTGTTCGACGAGGAAAACGTAGTGTGGCAGGTTGGAGAACTGGGCAAGGTGGACATCGGAGGAGGAGGCACCGTAGCTCAATACCTGGCCCGTTACGGTATGGAAGTAGTGGATTGCGGAGTGGCCGTTTTGAGCATGCATTCACCCTTTGAGATAGTTAGTAAAGCCGATGTATACATGGCTTACCGCGCCTACCAGGCGTTTATGGAAAAAATGTCCTGAAAAGCGGATACCTTAAGAGGGGAGGGCTGGCAGTGGAAAAACGCAGATTAACCCAAATGGTCAGGGCTGCCGGGTGAGCTGCTAAAATAGGTCCGGGGACCTTGGAAAAGCTTTTACAAGACATCCCGGTTACGGTGCAGGAAAATATTCTGGTCGGGATGGAAACGCGCGATGACGCAGCTGTGTACCGCCTTGACCGTGATAAAGCCCTGGTTCAAACTGTGGACTTCTTTACCCCCATGGTGGATGATGCTTACCTGTTTGGGCAGATTGCAGCCACCAACGCTTTAAACGACATCTATGCCATGGGCGGTCAGCCGCTCCTGGCCTTGAATATTGTATGCTATCCGACCTGCGAAGATCTCCACACCCTGGGGCAGATCCTGGAGGGAGGCCTGGATAAGGTTAAAGAGGCCGGGGCTTTCCTGCTGGGAGGCCACAGCGTAGATGACAATGAGCCCAAATACGGCTTAGCGGTTACCGGACTGGTCAACCCCGAGCGGCTATTGACCAATGCCGGGGCCAGACCCGGAGACAGGATATACATCACCAAGCCGATCGGCAACGGTATTATAGCCACGGCCATAAAAGCGGAAATGGTTTCGCCGCAAGCGTATGACGAAGCTATATACTGGATGACCATGCTCAATAAGGAGAGCAGCGAGATAGCCGCAGAGATCGGGGTCAATGCGGCCACCGATGTCACCGGTTTCGGTTTGTTGGGGCATCTTGCTGAGATGGCTCAAGCCAGTCAGGTCACGGTGCAGCTGCATGCTGGGGCGGTGCCGCTCATAAGCGGTGCCTGGGACGGTGCTTCCATGGGCTTAATACCGGGCGGAACTTACAACAACCGCAGTTACCTGGAAGAAAGAATTAGTGTAGATCCCGGGCTCAATCCGATCTGGCTGGATTTGCTGTACACTCCCGAAACCGCGGGAGGACTGCTTCTGGCAGTCAGTGCCGGGCAAGCCTCGATTCTGGAAGAAGCTATGCAAAAACGACAGATTTTTTGTGCACTTATCGGTAAGGCGGTAGAAGCCTGCTCTTACTCCATAGAAGTGATGGCCTGAAGGGCGGGGGAGGGGAAAACCATGCAGCGCAAAGAATTCAAAATCGGCGATGTGGTCAGGATGAAAAAAAAACATCCCTGCGGCAGCTTTAACTGGGAGGTTACCCGGATGGGAGCCGACATCAAAATAAAGTGCGTGGGTTGCGGCCGACTGGTGATGATTCCGCGGATGGAATTTGAAAAACGCATGATCAAAGTAGAGACCTCGGCTGAAAGTCAATAGCACTTATTTCCTGCTCAGCATAGAATATACTATATCATTCTATGGCTATAAGGGGGGTAAGAAGTGGAGGGTACAAGCAAAGATAAAATGCCCTTTCAAGTCGGGGACCTGGTAAGTGTAAAAAACATGCCCCGGGAAGAACGCTTCTGTATCATCGGATTTAAGAGCAGCCCGGAAGGGCAGCCTGTGGCTATACTGAAAGCGCTGTTTAATGATACCTTTATTACCGAGAAACCCGTATCCGAATTGCACAGCCTGTTGATAAGAGGGGTTTTATAATAAAACCTTTCCAGTATCTTGCATGCTGGGGTAAAATACTGTTATAATAATTTGAAGTCCCTGCTCCGGTTAAAAACCGGAGCCTTTACTCGTATTAGCACGAGTTAGTCCATAGGGAGGAGGTGTAACGATGCGCACGTATGAGATGTTGTTCTTGCTAAAACCCGATTTGTCTGAAGAGGCCATTGCCGAATCCAAGGAAAGACTGCGTACCATCATCGCAGATTTCGGCGGAGAGTTCGTCAACGAGGCCGAAGGCTGGGGCAAAAAACGGCTGGCGTACGCTATTGAAGATTATCATGAAGGAATTTATTCCTTATGGTACTTCAAAGGCCAGCCCGATACTGTTTCAGAATTGGACAGGGTTATCAAAATATCGGACAATTTCCTGCGCCACATCATCATCCGCCAGGATGAGAACTAACTAAAATTCAGGTGGGAGGGAATTTTGTGTTGAACCGAGTGGTTTTAATTGGTCGCCTGACCCGCGACCCCGAACTGCGTTATACCCCGAATGGGGCTGCAGTTGTCAGTTTCACCATAGCTGTCGACCGTAAGTTCAATCGCAACGAAGCCGACTTCATTCCCATTGTGGCATGGAATAAACTTGCTGAAAATTGCGCCAATTACCTGGGCAAAGGCAGGCTGGTGGCAGTGGAGGGCAGGCTGCAGGTACGCAGCTATGAAACCCAGGATGGGCAAAAACGCTGGGCAACCGACGTAGTCGCTGATGAGGTTAAATTCCTCGACAAAGGCGGGTCGTCAGCCAGTGCGCCTGGTTCAGCAGCAGCACATACCTCCTCTGGCCAGGATGGCTGGAATGATGTGGGACAAGAGTTAGTAAACGATATCGACTTCGTTGACCGCAACGGGGATGATGACATTCCCTTTTAGTTAGAGGAGGAATCGTATTTGAAAAAGGAAAAGCGCAAAAAAAGAAAACAGTGCAATTTTTGCGCCGATAAGATTGAGCACATAAATTACAAAGATATTCCTCGGCTGCGCCGCTACGTAACCGAACGCGGGAAAATTTTACCCCGTCGCATCACCGGCAATTGCGCCCATCACCAGCGGCAATTGACAGTATCCATAAAAAGGGCCAGAACCATGGCTTTGATGCCCTATACATCCGAGTAAAGCTAGCTAGCAAGCCCTCTTTTGAGGGCTTGTTTTTATTAGAGGATATCAATTGACCGGCCCAAAGGACTGTTCTCACTGTACCCGAGTTTTTAGGAGGAAATGACGGCTCCTTGTTGAACAGTTTGAAAAGGGGGTGTTATAAATGGCCTTAAAAGGCGATCTGGATATAACCAAAAACCTGAAGATGGTGGAATGGCTTAAGGCTGAATTAGTTCAATCCGTGGGGGCCTTGTTCAAGAGCCTGCTTAACGCCTCTGCCGAAGCAACCGCCGATAAACTTGCGGCTATCATCATTCTAATCTACCTCCTGGGATGCCGGGTGGGGGTGTCTTTTGCCGCCCTGGATCGCGCAGTTAAACTCAAGCTGGAACAGAGTCTGGCCGCAGCTCAGCTTGAAGACCGCTGGTATCAGGATATGACCGCTCTCAATGATCACTTGCGCCACAGAACGAGGTGATAAAATGCCCACCTTCTTAATATACCTGATTTTAACCGTGCTGGCCGGCCTGGTAACGATTGCAGTGCCTGCTCTGACTATGATTTCAGCCTTATTATGGGGCGCCCTGTTGATCATGGCCGGCCTGCATTTGGATGCCAAGAAACTCTTGACCTTATTCGCGGCCAATATAATTATTGTCACAGTCAGCGGGGGAACGGCCAACCTGATCTATTTACTGGCTTTTTATGGAATACCGGCCATGGTGATGGGATTTTTGACTTTAAAACAGGGCAGCTATTATGACGCCCGCCGCTGGGGAACCGTGGCCCTCATAGCCGGGGTAAGCCTGTACCTGGGGGCCTTATATCAATCCGGAGGAGGAAGCTACTTTGCCCAGCAGGTGAACGAGATGGTAATGCAGGCCAGCAGTTATTATGAGAACCAGGGCTGGACCCAGATATACCAGCAAGCGGGGCTGACCCAGGAGGAAATAAACCAGACCCTGCAGAGCATGGGCCTCAACATCTTGCATCATCTGCCCGCTATTTTCTATGTTCAGGGATTACTGGCAGTATTTTTAATGCTGTGGCTAGCCTCTTTTTTCACCTGGAACCAGCATGCCAGCCGTCTAAAAAAGAAACCTTTTGCGCAGGAACTGATGCCCTGGGAACTGGTATGGCTGGTAAATCTGGGTTTGGCTCTGTGGCTTTTAGGCTGGGATGAACACAGCCTCACCTATTATGCAGGCTCGAACATCCTGGTTATCATGGCGGTAATATCATTTTATTATGGCCTGGCCAGCCTGGTTTTTCGCCTTAAATACGAAAGGGGCCGGGGGAGGTCCTGGATGATTTTCCTGCTGGCAGTATTGGCGCTGTTCTTTCCGCTGTCAGCCCTGGGTTTCCTTTGTATTTTCGGCATATTTGACAGTCTCTTGGACCTGAGAAAACCATTTACCGGACAGGAGGTATAATGCGTGAAGGTTATATTGACACAGGATGTTAAAAAACTGGGTAAAAAGGGTGAAATTAAAGAGGTCAGCGACGGCTATGCCAGAAATTACCTCATTCCCAAAGGTTTTGCCCAGGAAGCTACCACTACCCGTTTAAAAGAAACCGAGGATCAAAAGCAGCGTCTGGAAAGGCAAAAAACCAAAGAAGAGAATCAGGCGAGGCTGGTCAAAGACAAACTGCATGGCAAAATGGTGTCAATCAAAGCCAAAACCGGCGGGGGCGACAAGCTTTTTGGAGCAGTTACCTCCCGGGAAATAGCAGAAGTCTTGCAACAGCAATTTGGGGTAATGGTTGACAAGAAAAAGATTGAATTAGGAGAACCTATTAAACATCTGGGTGAATACCCGGTGCACATCAAAATATACCCGGGCATACACGCAGATATACAGGTTAGCGTGGAACCCGGATGATAGGGGCGCATTAAGTGAAATTTAAAAGCAATAAAAAAGACCAGAAAAACCGGGCCCTGTACTGGCAGGTGGAAAACCTCTATCAAAGTCTGGACAGCCTTTACGGGACTCAGGGGCTGGTCTTGCGGGCCAGTAAACTGGATGCCATCGATTTGATCAAGTCAGAGCGTTTGGAAGAGAAGATCCTGGGGCTGCACCGCATACTGGCCGAAGATCCTACTATCAATGAACTCAAGTTTCACGGCAACCTGGAGCAGGAAACCGCTTACCTCGAGGAATTACTGGCCGAGGAAAGTGCCAGGCGCTCCGTAGAAGCGGAATGGCAGAAACGCATCCAGGAAAAGGTGGATCAAAACTATCAGGTCTATGTCAGGGACCTTCAGGTCCAGCTCTTCAAAGAGCAAAATAATTCCCCCGAAAACGCCCGCACTTTAAAAAAGCTGGGATTTATCGAAAAGATGGAAAGAACCGGCTTGAACCGCTCCGCTCTGGAGCTATTGAGGCCCGCCAACATCAAGGAACTGATTGGGCAGGAAAAAGCGGTAACTGCCCTTTTGGCCAAGTTGAACACCCCCTATCCACAGCATCTCATCCTGTACGGCCCGCCCGGGGTGGGCAAGACCAGTTGCGCCCGCCTGGCCTTGGAGATGATTAAAGGCCGGACCTCCAGCTGCTTTGCCGAAGAAGCCCCATTTATTGAAGTGGACGGCACCACCCTGCGCTGGGATCCCCGTGAGGCTACCAATCCACTGGTGGGGTCGGTGCATGATCCCATTTACCAGGGCGCTCGCAGCGACCTGGCCGAGGCCGGCATACCTGAACCTAAACCGGGCCTGGTTACCGAAGCCCATGGGGGAATCTTGTTTATCGATGAAATCGGGGAGATGGACCCTGAACTGCAGAACAAGCTGCTCAAGGTTCTGGAAGATAAAAGGGTTTATTTCGAATCCTCCTACTATGACCCCCACGACGACCGGGTGCCGCAATACATCAAAAAGATATTCGAAAAAGGACTTCCTGCGGATTTTATTCTCATAGGCGCCACAACCCGCAGCCGGGAAAACATCAGTCCGGCTTTGCGCTCCCGCTGTATGGAGGTATTTTTCGAGCCTTTAACCCCGCAGCATATACAGAAGATAGTGCAAATCTCGGCAAACAAACTGGGTATTGAAATGCAGCCCGGTGTACCCGAAATAATCAGCGAATATACCAGTGAAGGCCGCTCTGCCAACAAACTGCTGGTCGACGCCTATGCCCTGGCCTTAAATGAACCTGGGGATCACCGTGAGTCTCGCCTGGTATTAAAACGGCATGTTCATCAAGCCGTGCAGTTCAGCCGCATTACCCCGGTTTCGCCCCGGGTAGAGCTTGATAGCAGTGAGGTAGGCAGGATAATGGGACTGGGGGCTCATCACTATCACGGAGACGTTTTAGAAATAGAAGCCGTGGCTTTTCCCGCTTCCGCAAGCGGTGAAGGCAGTATCCGTTTTAATGACACTGCCGGTTCTATGGCCAGGGATTCGCTGTTTAACGCGGCTTCGCTACTGCGCCAGCAGCTGGCCGCCAACCTAAAAGACTATGATCTGCATATCAACATCGTAGGGGGCGGAAAAGTAGACGGTCCCTCGGCAGGCGCCGCCCTTTATCTAGTTGTCGTCAGCGCCATAACCGAAGTGCCCATAAGCCAGGATGTGGCCATAACCGGTGAGATATCTCTGCGCGGCAAGATCAAACCGGTAGGAGCCATATGGGAAAAAATCCAGGCAGCCAGGCAGGCAGGACTGCGTAAAATACTGCTTCCGGCAGCGAACCTCAAGGATGTCCCCGCCGGAACCAAAGGCCTGGAAATAGTGCCCCTTGAATCCATCGATCAGGCCTATCCGCACATATTTGCAGGGCCGATTCCCCGCCAATCGGAACCCCTATAAGCCGCTGCCGATGCTATTGACAAAGCCGCCTGAGCAAGCTGTATACTCTTATACAGTATACAAAAACCCCGAGATTCCTTAACTTGCCTTGGTTGACACTAATAAATGGTAATGCTAATATGAGTTTGCCGGCCACTTCGCGAAGGCCTGGTGTGGCGGCTAACTGGTGAATATACCAAGGGGGTGGCCTGATGTCAGCAATCGTTTTGATAGGCAGCCAATGGGGAGACGAGGGCAAAGGCAAGATTACCGACTTCCTGGCTGAAAAAGCGGATTGTGTGGTTCGTTATCAGGGGGGCAGCAATGCCGGACATACGGTTGAAGTTTTGGACCAGCAGTTTAAACTGCACCTGATTCCATCAGGCATTTTATATCCCAATACCCAGTGCATTGTCGGCAACGGGGTAGTGGTGGATATGGGTGAATTAATCAAAGAATTGGATGAACTGGAGAGCCGGGGAATAGACACGAAAAATCTGCGCATAAGTCAGCGCGCCCCGCTGGTACTGCCATACCATAAGAGGATTGACAGCCTGGAGGACCGGGCTTCGAATATCGGAACCACCAAGCGGGGCATAGGGCCTACCTACGCGGATAAAATCAACCGCACCGGGTTCAGAATCGGGGATCTCTTAGATTCCCCGGCTTATTTTGAGCCCCGCTTCGCGGCTCAGGTAAAACAGAAGAACCGCATCATCGAAGAGATCCATGGCGAACCGGGCTTCGATTACCGGGAGCTGCTGGAGGAGTTGCGGGAACAAGTAGAACGCTTGCGCCCCTATATAGCCGATACCTCGTTATTGATTTACCAGGCCATGAAGAACCATAAAAAAGTGCTTTTTGAAGGCGCTCAGGGGACCCTGCTAGATATAGACCACGGCACCTATCCCTATGTCACTTCCTCGCATCCCATCGCAGGCGGGGCTTGTGTGGGAGCCGGGGTGGGTCCTACCTGTATCGACCGGGTAATTGGGGTAGCCAAAGCTTATACCACCCGGGTCGGTGAAGGGCCGTTTCCGACCGAGCTGAACGATGCTGATGGGAATATGCTGCAGCAGCGGGGCATGGAATTCGGCACAACCACTGGCAGAAAACGCCGCTGCGGCTGGCTGGATGCGGTGATACTGCGCTATGCCGCGCGCTTGAACGGATTGACTGACCTGGCCATCACCAAACTGGATGTACTGGATGAGTTTGCGGTGGTCAAGATATGCACCGGATATAAATACAAAGGCACCATTATCAGCGAGTTTCCGGAAAGTATAGAGGTATTGGAAGGCTGCCAACCGGAATACATGGAGCTGCCTGGCTGGCAAGAGGATATCAGCGGAATTACCGAGTACGATAAGCTGCCGCACAATGCCCGCCGCTACCTGGATGTCATCTACGACCTCACCGGGGTCAAACAGACCCTGATCGCGGTTGGGCCCAAACGCAGCCAGACCATAGTTCAGGACCAGATTTTTTAACCAGGCCCAGGATTTGAAATAAGGCCGCAGAAATGATACACTATCTAGCAGCGGGCGCATAACTCAGCGGGAGAGTGCTACCTTCACACGGTAGAAGTCGCAGGTTCGAAACCTGCTGCGCCCACCAAAAACAAAAGGTAAAAA
>NZ_DIPG01000141.1:0-3033 GCF_002426325.1 Syntrophomonas sp. UBA5494
CTTTAAAGAATTCGTGTGCCCCCGGGATGAATCCGGGATGGGTGCAGCCATTCTGAAGCTGTTACTCTAAAACCCGCAACAAATCGGGCCGGGCCGCTGCCGGAGTTAAAGGGCACTGCATAACTGTATATTAGATAAATCCCCTCAGGTCAAGCCCCGGGACTTTCAACCCCATTGCCTCAAATTCATCGACTTATATACAATTCAACAACTGCCATCCGAATCCTGCCGAAGTATTCGAATTCTATCCGGCCGGGCCAATACATACAGAGCCGGTCTGCCGTTCGGTTTTATGGTTTGGAGTGATGGAGCGGGACGATCTCCATCTGCCCCCAGGCTGCCATTTGATCGCCTTTTATGGTTAATACCCCGGTTACTCCGGGTATTTCCCGGGCAAAATCCACAGCCTTCATCAGATCAGCTTTGCAGGACACCATATTGCCTGCGCCGGTGGCCACGGCGTCGGCCAGGGCTGCGGAATCAGCCCTGATGACCACCGCATCGGCTCTGCCCAGGCTCAAGCTGTGGCCCACTGTTCCCGAGGAGGTGCATATGCCCATCCCTTCTTTGCTATCGGCGATTCGTATACCAATACGATAACTGAAACGGGACTCGCCTGCAAATACCGCCACGATTCTCTCCTGACTGCTCTTCAAATAAATATCTCCGCCGTTTTCCACGATGACTTCCTGGCAAAGCGGGGCCAGCTTTTCCCCCATGAGCTCGGCTATGGTTCCGGCAACTGCCGCCATGGGGCCGACTCTGGCCGGTGCGGAGGCCAGGCCCATGCGCCGGGCGATTTCCGGAGCATCACCGCGCAGGGCGATAGGGAGCAAGGTGGTTTGAAACAGAGGCTGCAGCTTGATGTAATCTTCCAGTTCACCGCGCAGCCTGATCAGATAATTGCGGCATAAAGTCAAAAGGCTATCGGAGCAGCTGTTTAGATCCACTCCGATAGCCAGATCGCTCTGTTTGATCCGCACCTGAAAATATTTCAAATCCTGGCCTTCATGCCAGTCGCGGTAGTCTCTCTGTACATAACTCCGCTCACCTTTCATAGATAAACTAAACAGCCTCCTTGAGTTCAAAATGCAGTTTTATGGCCAGGGTGGGACAGCACTCCAGACACATGCCGCAGACCACGCAGCGGGAATTGTCAAAGGAGACGATCATGCTTTCGCGTTCGATAGACAATGCCTGGGTAGGGCAAAATGAAGCACAAGCCCCGCATTGTATGCATAATTCGTCGTGCCAGACCACTGTCTGGCTCAAGGGCTCCACTATCACTCCCAGGTTTTCCAGGAACTTGATGCCCGCCTCATAATGGGGTTTGTCTCCTTCCAATTCCACTACCAGATAGCCTTCTTTTTGCGGGTTGATGTCGGCCTTGAGTATATTCACTATCAAATCGGTATTCTTGATCAATTGATATATAATCGGCTGTTCAGACTGTACCGCCGAGAAATACAATACCACTCTGTTTTTCATAACTGTCTACCTCCTGTTCCTGACCATGGACAAAACCCCGTTGGGCTGGCGATCAGGAAGTGATTTGAAGTCTATCTGGCTGTCAGCTCCCGGCAAGGCTGCCACCGGTTGGGTCAGTTCAAATTGGCCGGCCTGAATCCATGCTTTGAGAATGCTGGCTATTTGCCTGGCCCGGGGATAACTGGACTGCGGAGTGGTTACCACTTCCTGGCCGTTTATTGTAACCTTGCCGCTCTTGAGGTCTTTGAAGCTGACAAAACCCAGATCGGTATGATTGCCGTAAGGATAGCCCTGATGGTAATCCACCACCGGGCAGAAGATTTCTTCATCCTTCACCGCGGTGTAGCGCAGCATCTCCTCATCCAGGATGGGAATGGGGATGCCCACCCCTACCGCCAGTGTGGGTCCATAGCCCAGATAACTGAGGCCTACCAACCAGTGGGGATCCATCTGTTTCAGATCCCCTATCAGGGAGAGGGTCCCGGCCGTGGCCATGGGTACGCCATTTTCCCCCCGGGGCACATTGGGATGGTGCTGGGTGCCATTCCAGGCCACATAGCCTACACCGCCGCCCAGGAAGATACGGGTGCCGATACCGGTGGTTCTATAATGGGGATCATTGAACAAGGGGCTTAATTGGCCGGCGGTCGAGTAAGCCGCATTGCCCAGGCGGGGTTTAAGAACCCCCATATAGGTATATATGTTTTTATCCCCCAGATTCACCGCACAGTTATAATTCTGATAAGCGTTGCGGGGGTTGAACATGAAAGCTTCATTAACATCAGCCAGGGTGATTACCGTGTCCACCTTTTTGTTGGGGTAGCAATCGGTGCCGTAGGAAATAGCCTCCAGACGGATTTCTTTTCCCGCCACCAGGTCATGGATGACATGGCCCCCGCCATACATAAAGCGCCCGGGGTATACTTTATTCTCCGGGTCATTGTCGGCCACCTGGGTCGCGCCCAGATAGGCGTCAACGGCGGCAATGCCTCCGTAAGCCTCCACCCCGTTCAGCCACACTTTCTGCATGCGTATGCGCGGTTTGGAATGGCCGAAATTGATGAATACCCCCGATGAGCACATGGGGCCAAAGGTTCCAGTGGTAACCACATCGATTTCCTGAGCTGCTTTAGCATAGCCTTTTTCCGCTACCACATCGATGACTTCTTCAGCGGTTACAACCACCGCTTCTCCCCGGCGAATTTTTTCGTTGATTTCCTCATAAGTCTTCTTGCAGGTCATAGCTCCTCCCCCTTAGTTTATATCAACCAGCCCATTGGCAACCGCGATTGCCTGGCGGGCGTCCGCTGCAAATCCATCAGCGCCGATCAAATCGGCATATTCCCTGGTCAAAACCGCGCCTCCCACCATCACTTTACAGCTCAGCCGCCGTTCTTTGACCCCGGCGATGACCTCGGCCATGCGCGGCATGGTGGTGGTCATCAAAGCGCTCAGCCCAATAATGGCCGCCTTTTGCTGCTCAGCTTCAGCCAGTATCCGGGCGGCGGGAACGTCTTTGCCCAGATCGATCACCTTAAATCCATA
>NZ_DIPG01000141.1:3383-7898 GCF_002426325.1 Syntrophomonas sp. UBA5494
TTTCATGGCATCGTCTTTTTGCAGGGCTTCCTGCAGCAGCCCCATGATACTTTGCTGATCGCCCTCCAGAACTGCCCGGCCCAGCGGGCTCAATCCCTCCGGCTGCGCGGTATCGGCCTGTTGCGCCGCGGGAGCAGCCTGGAGCAACTCGGGTATATTGCATCGCTGGCATACTTGATGGCGGACCGGCTGTGACGGAGCCGTCCGGTTCTGAAAATGAGCAATGTAGGATTTGGCTCCCGGATCCTGATTCAAAAGCACTGCAGCCGCCCTGGTAACATCCCGCACTCTGTCATCGAACGGGTTCATTATCGGGAGATCCAGTCCCGCCGCCCAGGCCATGGCCAGGAAGGCGGAGGTCAGGATTTCCCGGGCTGGCAAGCCGTGGGAAACATTGCTCACCCCCAGGACCGTGCCCAGTCCCAGCTGGTTTTTAACCGCCGTCAGGGCTTTCAGAGTTTCCATCACCCGGGACTGTTCCGCTCCCGCAGTCGTCACCAGGCAGTCGATGTAGATATCTTCATCCCTCAAACCCAAAGCCCGGGCTTGCTGGCAGATTCTTCCGGCCAGCTCCAGGCGTTCGTCGGCGTTAGCGGGAATGCCTTTTTCGTCCAGACACAGTCCTAAAACAGCCGCCCCGTATTTTTTGGCCAGGGGCAGTATAGCCTCTAGTTGCTTATATTCAGCGGTGGTGGAGTTTATGAGGGGCCGGCCCACAAACTGCTTGAGCCCGGCCTCAATGGTTTCAGGATGGGTGGAGTCAATGGAGAGGGGCCGGTCCACCGCGGCCTGAATTTCCATAACCGCTTTGGCCATAGCCTCAGCCTCATCTATGCCTGGAACCCCCATATTGACATCCAGTATGGGAGCGCCGCTCTCCGCCTGCCGGCGGGCTTCCTCTACCACCAGGTTCATGTGACCGTCTTTGATGTCTTGCGCCAGGCGCTTGCGGGCGGTGGGATTGATGCGTTCCCCGATAAAAGCCAATTCCTGGCTATGGCCGATCATCACCGTCCGGGAACGTGAGGCCAGCGCCCTGATTTTGGCGGCGGTTCTTTTAACCGGGGTCATTCCCCGCAGGGCCGCCGCCATAGCCTGGATGTGCTCCGGGGTAGTGCCGCAGCAGCCCCCGATTATATTGGCCCCGGCCTGGCGCAAGCGCAGCGCCTGTTCAGCCATCTCATCAGGCGAATCGGGAAAGAACGTTTTCCCGTCAACCAATACCGGCAGCCCGGCATTGGGTTCGACCGAAAGAAAAATATCGCTTAAGCGCCCCATCTCCGCAATCACCGGCAAAAGGTCTTGGGCGCCGCCGGAGCAGTTGGCTCCTATGGCCAGCGGCCTTAAGGCCTCCAGGATGATCAGGGCGGTCTTCGCATCGGTGCCCATCATGGTGCGCCCTCCGCTTTCAAAGCTCATATGGGCAATAACCGGCAGCCCCGAGCAGCTTTGGGCTGCAATCACCGCAGCGCGCATCTCGCCTATATCAGTCATGGTTTCAATCGAAATCAGGTCGGCTCCGGCCTTTTCACAGGCCGTGATCTGCTGGGCATAAACCCGGTACAGATCATCGAAATCAAGCGTCCCCATCGGCTTCAACAGCTTGCCGGCAGGGCCGATGGAGGCTGCCACCAGGGCCTTGCCGGCACTGGCCCGCTTGGCTATACGAACCGCCTCAAGGTTTAATTCCTCCACCCGGTCTTCTAATCCGTAAGCCTGCAGTTTGTAGTAATTGGCGCCAAAACTGTTGGTTTCAATGATGTCAGCCCCGGCTTGCACATATTGATAATGGATATCCGCCAGGATCTCGGGATGCTGGACCCCGAACAGTTCAGGACACATGCCCGGCTGCATTCCGTGCCTCTGCAACATGGTGCCCATAGCCCCATCCATTATTAAACATCTCTCTTTTAATCTTGCAGACACATCCAACGCAGCCATAACAAATTCCTCCCTCAATTTATATTTGAATCAAAAGCGCTTCCAATTAAAAAACCCTCTATAAGGAGAGGGCCGTTTATGCTCTCTCATCTTTCAGGAGTATGCCTCCTGCAGGATTTGGCACCATACCTCCCCCTGGAGGCGGTTGCCGGGTTTCATCGGGCCCGTCCCTCAACCACTCTTGATAAGATTTGAGTATTATTCAATTGCTTTGCAACCGACTGCTTATTCCTTGCTTTTCTCTACTGCTTCTTCAGGAGTGGCTTTACTCTCCTGAATCGGCTGGCTCTCCGCTTTAGGCGGCCTGGCCGGTTCTTCAACTGAATTGATGGCTTCATCAAATTCCTTTTTTATCCCGGTAGTGGCTTTCTTGAACTCCCGGGTGGCTTTACCCAGGGATTTGGCTACCTCGGGAAGCTTGCCCGGGCCTACCACGATCAAAGCTACTACCAAAATAAGTATTAGTTCCCAGGGACCGATGTTAAACATCAATACACCTCTAATCTGCCTAAATCCATGTTACACCGCTACTCGTCTCAGTACATTTTACTTGTCTTTGTTCAGCTTGGCAATCCTTTTCGCACGGTGCGCTTTGGGCAATATCTGCTTATTTAAGCGCTGCTGACACCATTTGCTGGCCCTATTGGGAGGTCAAGCCATACAATAAAAAATCAGGTCGATGAACCCCCGACCCGATTTTCAACAGTTTCATTTAATTGCTTGATCCGGTCCTACCGTATTTCCGTAGGAACCACGGCATCCACGATTCCGATTACCAGCGCGGCCAGGAGAGCGCCCAGTACTGACACTGACAACCAGTTGGGAATTATGAACTGGGCCACATAGATAACTATGGCCGCAGTGATAAATCCTACCAGGCCTCTGGAACGCGGTGAAACCTTGTCACCCAATACAGACTCTACAATGTAGCCTATAATTGCTATAACAATGGCCGCAATTAGTGCTCCAGTAAAGCCTGCCACTTTGATACCCGGCAATAGATAAGCAACCAACATTAAAACAATCGCAGAAACAATGAAGCGTACGATAGTGCCTATCCAATTCCCTTTCATGCTTTATCCTCCTTTTATTTAAAAATTAAGAGCTTTTGTTCTAATATATAATTCCCCTGCCTGAAACGAAAATATGCAGAATTATCATAATCACAATATGCTTGCATTCGGTTCAAATTAAGTCAAAAATATAACTATGTAAAATCCAGGGTAGAGGAGTTATGGCGGTGTCCAAATCTAAAGTAAAAGAACGCCGGGCATTAAAAGAAGAAAAAAAAGCAGAGATAAAGAAAAAGGAGCCTCTCAAGACCCCCTTCAAGGAACGCCACGCCCACATTTTTAAATATTTCTGGGCAATTTGGTTTATTGGTATAGGGGTGATTCTGGCCGTCGTTTTGATACAGTTATATCTCAGCGGGCAGCTCTCTATTCTTTTGCCCAAAGAGAGAACTTTTTAGCAATTTGTAAACGACGGCTGCAGATGAATCACCTATAGACATTCATAATTTTTTTGCGGCCAGATGCGTCACCTGGGCCGTGGCATTTATCAAATAGGGAGCTTCCGGTTGTTTGGGCATTGGCAAGGAATCATAGTACCGGCTCTTCATCCGCCTCACCACCCCGTCTATGGAACCTGCTTCCTCGTCGAGCAGCCGGTATATGGTATCTCTAAAACGCAAGGTCTCGTCGATGGAACGATCAAAAAAGGCCTTAACCTCTGCTCTGCCCACCACCGCTAAAAGGTGTCCCTGACAGAGCATCTCCACCGGCAGCGAAGCCAAACGCCGCAGCGAAGATAGATAAGCCTCGTAATCAGAGACAAATCCGCAGCTTAACTCCCCGGTTTGGCGTAATATCCCGGCCGTTTCTCCTACCATGAGTATTTTTTGATGGGGCAGATAATAACTCAAATGGTCGCGCGTATGTCCGGGAGTTGCCAGCGCCTCCACAGCAAAGCCTTTTCCCAGCTCCAGCACCTGGCCGTCGTCGATTTCGACGTCTACCGCAAAGCTCCGGAAAGGCCGGTCGGTTAATGGTAATCCCGCAAAATCAGGGGAAAGCCGCACTTCTTCCCCGGCCTCCTGGTTCAATTGCGCAATGAGTTTAAGGGCGTTGGGCCGTTTAAGGATCTGCACCGCCCGGGGTGAAGCTGCGATTTTCATATCCGGGAAGGCCTCTTTGAGGTAAGCCGCCGCGCCGCAATGATCCCAATGGGCATGAGTGAGAAAAAGCCACTGAGGCTGGCGCCGGCCAAGAACGGACCGCACTGCCTCCACATATATCCTGCCTGCGAAAGCCACCCCGCCCTCAAACAGGGCCGGGTGCGGCGCATCCCAAAGATAGGTGCGGTATTCGCCGGGTCCCAACGCATACAGCTTGTTCATTAAATGACCTGCTTCAGTCAATATCACTACATATCACCTCAGATTAAATCTAATCAAGTTTCCCGGCAACACTGCCGGGGTCATTTTCCCTTCTAATAATACCTCAAATTGAGAGGCCCGGATATGTATCATCCTTCTCATCGCAGACCGCTTTTTATCTACCCCAAGCAGGGCCT